>CAYMSC010000278.1:7107-8406 GCA_964392805.1 uncultured Saprospiraceae bacterium | reverse complement strand
CCTACATACATCATTAAAATAAATAATATCAATTTTCAATCTGACGCCCTAATAAGCTCTGGATTATGCAAAAATTATTTCCAGAGCTAAATCACAACTCACAACCTAACCCACAACTATTTATATTCTGGAAATAGCGTTAATATATCCGTTTCGTTGGCATTACAAATACCTCTTTCCGTAATAATTCCTGTGACTAAATGAGCAGGTGTAACATCAAAAGCATAGTTCAAAGCAGGACTATCTTCAGGGGTTAATAATACTTCTGCTATTTCTCCTGTTTTAGTTTTCCCTTGAATATAACTTACCTCTTTTGCACCTCTTGTTTCAATCGGAATTTCATTGACCCCATCTCGAATGGTCCAATCAAATGAAGAATGGGGGAGGGCTACATAAAAAGGCACTTCATTGTCCTTTGCGGCTAAGGCTTTAAGGTAGGTTCCAATTTTATTGGCAACGTCCCCCGATCTAGTGGTTCGGTCGCTACCGACTATCACCATGTCTACCATCCCATGCTGCATAAGGTGTCCACCAACATTGTCTGGAATAACCGTATGAGGGACTCCGTGTTCTAACAACTCAAAAGCAGTAATTCTTGCCCCTTGATTCCGAGGCCTTGTTTCATCCACCCAGACATGAACAGGAATACCCGCATCATGAGCGGCATAAATAGGGGAGGTAGCCGTTCCATAATCTACACATGCCATCCAACCTGCATTACAATGGGTGAGAATATTTACAGGTTGGTTTGGATTTTGAATATGCAATTTTTTTATTATATCTAAGCCATGTTGCCCAATTAATCGACAATGCTCCACACTTTCTTTACAAGATTCAATGGCAAAGTTTAGACATATGTCAGTAGCTTCTTTTTGACTTTTGCAACCTACTAATTCTTTGGAAACATCCCGAATAGTATTAGACAAATCGACTGCGGTTGGTCTAGTTTGATTTAAATAGTTTGCTTGTTTTTTAAGGTAGTTTTGGAAGTCGTTTTGTGGAGCTTCTAATGCTGCAAGATACATACCGTAGGCTGCGGCTGCACCAATACATGGCGCGCCTCTCAAGTGCATATCTTTGATAGCTACACCCATATTATGCGAACTAGAAATATCTTCAATAACAAATTGGTGGGGTAGCCATCGTTGGTCAATAATTTGAACGGTAGACGTATCGTTTTCTTTTAGCCAAATAGTCTGATAAGATTTTCCTTTAATCTTCATAAATAGGTAGTGTAGGAATGAATTAAAATTAAAATGCAAATTAAAATTAAAAAACGCATCGAAAATCAGAAAGTTA
>CAYMSC010000278.1:0-7007 GCA_964392805.1 uncultured Saprospiraceae bacterium | reverse complement strand
AGCATTTATTTTTCAACTTTCCATAGTGATTAGTTGATTGGTGAATATTTGAGTCAATCATTTTAAAAGAAGGACAGATAATAGAAAATAAATTAAATAAATTAAAATATATAAGGAACTAAATTTACTAACATTTTGTTTTATTAATAGGGAACTACACCTCACCTAATCCAAAATAAGGCAATCAAGAATTTTTATTCAACATTTTGTTTTTAATTAATTAAATATCAATTGATTGTCCATATTTTATCCAAACTGGTTTCCTTGTTAAGACAAATTATTTTATCACTAAAACTTATCGTAATGGATAATTTAAAAGTAGAGGGCGGAAATGCCCTCATTTCGAAGTTGATTGGATGGGTATTTCAAGATGCCCGTCTCGCTCACGACGTAAAAATCGAGTAATTTTGGATGCCCTCCAATTTTCGAACACACAAATGATTCCCCTGAAAGTAAAACGCAATAATAAGCAACTTTAATTTAAAAACACTTTATAAAATAAGGAAAAAATTTATAATTCATTGACCTTTTTCGAGTTACAATAATAGTAGCTTTTGTTTTTCTTTCCCTTGTTTACTTCCATTCTATACCTATTTTGAATATAGTTCGATTAAACCAAAGGTTAAAATTAGTAGTAACAGGATTACTAAATTGGTCGAAAAAAAAGCTAGAACCGCTGATATGTTGCAATTGTTGAGCGATACTTAAAGTAAAGCGTAAACGACGGCGAGAAGCGAAATTTACGCCTATTTCTGGTTGAAAGAATAATCCCCCTGTATGGTCTGCCCCAAAGGCATTATTGTCTCTAAATCCATACCCTAAGCTACTAGCAACAAATGGTTTAACCCTTTTATCGAATGGATAGAATCTAGCGTAGGCAAAAACGGGTATGGTGGACGCATCTATCCATGTACGAAAAGAAATAGTCGAATTATTTCCAGCCCCAAAACCTAGTCCAGCCGCTAGTTTTCTATTAAACCGATAGCCTGCGATAAACACTGCTTGACTGGTTTGATTATCAAAACCACCGCCCAATTGAAGAGACATAAAAAAGCCTTTTGTATAATGAAATTTGGCTCCTTCAAAAATAGATATATTCTTATCGCCTCTTTTGATTCTTTCGATATTTACCTTATTTAGGTTAATGGTATCGTTAGTAGCTAGAATCATTTTCAGATTAAGGGTCCCTTCAGACACAATATCTCCGATAAAAACAGACCCATCATTATATTGAACAATTGCTTTTTTCGATTGGATGGAGGTTTTTTCTTTTTTTCTCAGTTGACTGTATCCTAAATTAAAAACAAAAATGACCAAAAATAGACTCACTATAAGGCGTAAGATTGATTGCATAGCTGTGGTAGATTTAGTTGTTTTGAAAATTTGGCTTTTAAAAACAGGGTGATAATTAGAGCATGTTTAAATTTTCATGATTGAGTGAAAGTGAGCAAATTTTATTTTTTAGTAGGCAAAAAAGTTTAATGACCGATAAGATAAAATTTGCCACTTGTAGTCAATTGATGGAATTTTAAACATGCTTTTAGATATTACCGCCCTGTTTTTTCCAAAATAGGAGCTATGTAGTTAGTCAAGGTAATCTTGTCGGATAATTTGGCGACTTTTAAACCTGTACGTCGTTAAAAATACTCGCCATAGCTAGGCTATGTCTGCGTTTTTTGCCTAGTACAGCTTCAAAATTCATCCAAATTCTATGCGACACCATTAACTTGACTAACTACTAAGTACCCAATCAAAATTATTCGACACATTTTATGAGGGACTCTTTTTTTAGAAAACTAAGGTGCTAATTAAAGAGTAATCTACACCACCCTCAATTTGATATTGACTGATACCTGTTGGGCCTGCAATCAATAATAAATTTGGATTGGTTGGATGATAAATAATATCGTAGGCTTCGATATTGGGCTCCCAAGTTTCTAAAGTTAAGTTGGACTTATCTTCGGCATTAAATACTTTTAAGCCATTCTTTCCTTCTCCTACATATAATTTATTGTTCGCCAACATCATACCGAATGGGCTTTCCATTTCAATTTCTTGGATTTGTTGTGGCTGTGTTCGACTAATATCTAAAACTAAAAGTGCATTTTCGTCACCAGGACAAGTACCCACATCTCCTGTTCTCAAGGTTACAAAAGCAATATTGCCACAAGGTAAAACTGGGTCACAAGAATTAGCATGAGGGAAAGAAGAAACCTGTATTGGTGCTGATTTATTACTAATATCAAATACTTCCATTGATTGGGCAGTACCTACTAATAATTGGTTGCCATTTGGAAAGATCGTTTCCATATTGGCAAAAACAGATACAGGAGTACCTACTTTTTCTAGTTCTCCATTATCTTCAAAAGTGGTTAAGAAGCTTCGGCTAATGACGTATACAAATTCATCAACTACTGCGATTCTATTCACAGAACCTATGGATGCACTACTATTTCCTGCAAAAGAAGTAGGAACTTGAGAGGGCGGAATAATTCGATTTGCAAAATCAAAATAAAAAATTTCTTGTTGTCCCCATATCTGTTGGAAAAGCTCACTATCTTCCTCAACCTCTTCCGTGATAACTTCAAAGTTAAAACCTATTAACCGTTCGCCAACTGCATTTTCAAAATCTAGGTTACCTTTAAACGAGTCTATCGCTCTAGAAATTAGCCTTGGCTGATTTTTGTTAGAAATATCTATTTTGACCATGTCGTAATAGCTTTCTGCATAAAGCGTATTACCTGCCACAAAATATTCTCTGTTGCCAGGAATATTAATGAAAGAAAGATTTTCCGGGTTTTCTGGATTAGAATTGTCTACAATGTGAATGCCTTCGCCTTCTTCTCCTATTAATAATAGGTCTTCAGCGACAAAGATTTTCCCTGGGTTTTCAATAGGTTTTGCGTCTTCTAATAAGGCGGTATTTCTAACAGCATCTATGTCTCCATAGATGGCAGTTGCTTTAGTATAAGTAACTTCTACTGTACCAAAATCTTTAGTGCAAGCTGAAAATAACATTACCGAAATGGGTAATAATAGGTATAACAATTTTCGCATGATTTACGGGTTTAATTAAAAAATATGGATTTTTATAAAAATGTAAGTTTTTTAGCTCTGTCTAGTAAACGTCGTATAATTGACAATTACTATGCTGACGGATATATTTAACTATTGTTAATGAAAATATATTTATCAGGTCAATGCCTAGACCACTTAAAAAAAAGATTCCCCTATCAATAGGTTCATTAATTTGGAATTAAGGGTGTTAATAATTGAGGCATCAACTTCCTTTGTTAGGATGCTGCTTAATTACTGCACGTCCTTTAAAGGAATACCACTATACCGAATCATTTTTATTTGAGTCGAATTATTAGCATATTTCTTTGTTCCGACTAAAATCATAATAGCATCAGAAGAAGAAGAACTTTTTACAGTCCATTGAGAAAGAGTAGGTCTTTCTCCACCTTCTAGAAGGGTTAAAATATTTTTTTCTTCATCAATTACCCACCTACCAAGCGTAACAGTACCATCATAAAAAGCCGTTTCTAAGGTATTATCTGGATTAAATTTAATCCATTTCCCCGTATAGGATTTTGCTTTTTCAGGGTTATTAACAACGACTGCTGCCTCATAGTGCCATAGCAAATTAGTATAAAATTGTTTAGCGTATTCTGTTAAAGGTTTTTCTTGGACTAAAGCAGTTATATCAGGTGCAGTACTTTGGGTTGGAATATCCTCATCTACTGATGGTGTAGATACAGTAGGTGTTTTGGGACTAGATGGAGTATTTGTGTTTGTTTTTTGTTGATTGCAGGCAATTAAACTAATTACTACAAAACAAAGGAAGTACATTTTCTTTTTCATGGGATAGTTGGTTTTATTAGTGTTTTTCTAAATTTTTATGATTGAACGAAAGTAAAGAAATTTAACCTCTATTACAATACAATATGTTCGCTAATTTTGAAATCGAAGATTCATAAGCGCAGCGTACTAATGAGGAATATCGTCGAAAGTAAATGTATAACTATTTAATCCTTTGTATATATATAAAGCATACAACGGATAATTTAAGGACAACTGATTCTTCTCCCTTTTTTACTTGACGAACTATTATTTTTTGCACCTTATTCTGGATTCAATCCCAATAATTTCAACCGGGACAAAATTCAAAATTGGCGATGAAATTGTTAATAAGGTATCAATTTATAATGCTTTATAAGGGCTTTCTTATAAAATCTTACACTACTGGACATTTTAGAAGTCAGAAGTCAGACCGTCAATTTTATTGACTGTCAGAAGTTAGGTAATGTAGGTTTAAAATACTGATTGTCAGGTATTTGTGTTTTTAAAGTCTGACCTCTGACAGAAAAATGTAGCCCCCCATCCCTTCGGGTTCGGAATTATGCCCTCCCATCCACAAACGGTTCAGGAATTATCATTCCTTCATCTCATGGTCTGACCTCTTTTGTCCAGTAGCAAAATAAAATCTCCACTTTTTAGCTATACTGGTATCGTTTCTATTTCAACTAAAACGGATTTTTTAGCGGGTATTTTATGAGCCTTATCATATAAATTTACTTGTATTGGTTTCATTGATAAATTAGTTATCGTTGTCCCTTCTTGCGTCAGTTTCACTTGAATTGTTGCCCCTCTAAATTGAATTTTAAACCCAATGGATGCCCAGTTTGGAGGTAAAAAAGGACTAAAATGTAATTCCCCGTTCAGTACTCGCATGCCGCCCATTCCTTTGACGACAGATAGCCATGTACCAGCCATACTGGTAATATGCAAACCGTCTTCCGTGTCATTATTATAATCATCTAAGTCCAGTCTAGCCGTTCTTAAATACATTTCGTATGCCTTGTCATAATTGCCAATTTTGGCAGCTAGAATAACATGAATACAAGGAGAGAGCGAAGATTCATGAACGGTCATTGGCTCATAAAACTCAAAATTTCTTTTGATAGTAGGTACATCAAAATGGTCTTCAAAGAAATACATGCCTTGCAAAACATCTGCCTGTTTGATAAAACAGGAACGTAATATTCTATCCCAAGACCATTTCTGATTTAGTGGTTTGTCGATTACTCTAAGCGTGTCAACCGCTCTTAAATCTTTGTCTAAAAAGCCATCTGCTTGTAAGAAAACGCCCAATTCTTGGTCTTCTGGGAAATACATATTATCACAGATATTTGCCCAGTCTTCTAATTCCGTTGTTTCCTCAAAATTGATGCGTTTGGCTAATTTGGCATATTTTTTAGCGTTATTTTCTTTTACATAACTTAAAGCAGTAGCGGTATAACGCATACACCAAGTAGCAATATAATTGGTGTACCAATTATTATTTACGTTATTGTCATATTCATTAGGACCTGTAACCCCGTGCATGACGTATTGACCTTTTAATTTCGAGAAATGCACTCGTTGCGCCCAAAATCGAGCTATTGCTATCAACACTTCTAAACCATAATCAATCAAATAATCTTGGTCGCCCGTATAGCGAATATAGTCGTAAATAGCGTAGGCAATTGCCCCATTTCTATGGATTTCTTCAAAAGTAATTTCCCATTCATTATGACATTCTTCCCCATTCATCGTAACCATAGGATAGAGAGCAGCCCCATCTGTGAAGCCTAGTTTTTTGGCATTTTCAATCGCTTTTTGCAAATGTTTATATCGATAAACAAGGAGATTTTTAGCTACTTTTTGGTCCGTAGTAGACAAATAAAATGGCAGACAATAGGCTTCTGTGTCCCAATAAGTAGACCCGCCATATTTTTCACCAGTAAATCCTTTGGGCCCAATATTTAATCGTTCGTCTACACCTGTAAAGGTTTGATTTAAGTGAAAAATATTGAACCGAATACCTTGTTGCGCGGCAACATCTCCTTCAATAATAATATCACTATCTTCCCATTTTTTTGCCCAAGCAATTTTTTGTTCGTTAAAAAGTCTTTCAAATCCTTTTTTGTAAGCTGCTTTGACAACTGATTGGCAATTGTCTAGCAAAACTGTTTTGTCGTGATTTTCAGAAGATAAATTAGCCGCGAATTTATGCACATCAATGGTATCGCCTTTTTTTACCGCAATGTCCACTGCTGAACCTACAAATAAACCAGATTTAATTTTATTGGATTTAAAAACAAGTTCTTTCCCATTTTTGTAAAGCCCAAATTTCATTCCTGTTGCCACTTGGTAAGCCGTTTTTTTGGTTTCCACCAAAACATAGGCTTGTCTTCGTTTTACTTTAGCTTCTACTTTATTCCAAAAAGAACCTTCATCATCCCAATTGGCATCTTCATTTCTAACATCCCCATTCAAATAAGGCGTTATGCTAATATTCCCACTAAAATTAAGTGGAGTAATCGAATATTTTATAGCACCAACTTCATCTTCAACGATGCTGCAAAATCTAGTCGCTTCGATTTTAAGCTTTTTCCCACCTTTCATAGTCGCTATAAAAGACCGACTCAAATAGCCTTCTTTCATATTTAATACCCTACGAAAATCTTTCACCTTACATTTTGCCAAATCTAAACTAGTATTTACTATTTCTACATCAATCCCAATCCAATTGGTGGCATTTAATACTTTGGCAAAATATTCTGGATAACCATTTTTCCACCAGCCCACTTTCGTTTTATCGGGATAATAGACCCCTGCAATATAACTGCCTTGCAAAGTGTCTCCACTATACTTTTCCTCGAAATTGGCTCTTTGACCCATTCGACCATTCCCTATACTAAAAATACTTTCAGAAATTCGATTATTTTCGGGTTTAAAACCTTCTTCTATAATACACCACTCATCATGTTTTAAATATTCCTTCATGAATAAAATTTTGAAAAATTAAAGTGAAAAAATGTTAGTATATGTATGGAAACTAAGGTAGTAAAATGCTGGTTATCGGTTAACGGTTGGAACAGTATAAATTGAAAACCAGCAACAGTATTTTAAGTAACGGCAAAACAATAACTTGAACATCTAGGACGGCTTCTTTTGCTCCT
>CAYMSC010000277.1:0-8410 GCA_964392805.1 uncultured Saprospiraceae bacterium | reverse complement strand
TATTTATTGTTATCGGTTTTCTATTGCATGTTAATCTTTTATTAGAAATTAACTGCAAACTGCAAACTGCCTACCCCAAATGAATGCTATTGGGATGTGTAAAAGTTTCGACTAAAGCTTTTGCCATTTCATCAATGGGGTAGTCGTCTCCCATATGCAAATAATGTAGCATAATTCCATCCATGGTAGCCCCCAAAAGAAAAGCGGATTGCATAGGATTGGGAGATTTAAGTTTGGTAAACAATTCGACCCCCTTTTGAATCCCCCATTTTTTTTGCGCTTCTACTAAATCTTGGACAGAACTTAAAATATCCTGTTGATGCGCTAGGGAAGTCACTAATTTCCAAAATTGAAAATTATCCTTTACATGATTTATGGTGTCTAAGACCAAGTGTTCCAATTCTAAAATAGGAGAGGCATAGTCTTCCATTGCATGTTGGATTAGATCATTCCCTTCTGTGATAGCTTTTATAACAATAGCTCTCAATAAAGCTTGTTTGCTTTCAAAGTAATTATACATCAAGCCCTTTGAGATGTCTGCTTTCTTGGCGATTTCACTAATAGAGGTATTCTTATAACCTTTGGTGGCAAATAATTCTAAAGCCGTATTAAGGATTTTTTCCTCACTACGCTTCCGCATTTCCTTAAATCGTTTTTTTGCTTTTGTTGCCATATTAAAAGTTATTGACCAAACGGTCAGTCAAAAATAGTTAATAGGAAGGATAGTTACAAGGGGAATCGACGAAAAGTTGGTTTTAGCCGATGAATGACATTAGGAGTACTTTAAAGATGTTTAATTTTAGAAACCACTTCTTTCCGACTACGCACTTCTAATTTTGAGTAGATTTTATTGATATGAGATTTTACGGTACTGACTCCAATAAACAATTGATTAGCAATTTCTTTATTGGCTTTACCTGCTTTGATTAAGGCTAAAATCTCTCGTTCTTTTAGGGTTAATTTATCGTATAAATCAGCGACGGTTTCGGTTGACGCTTTAGGAGTAATGGGGGAATTATTAGTTACCAATTTTTTATAAAAATAAAAAGCCACTCCACTCATTATTAAAAAACTAAGGGCTAATAATCCGATACTCCAAAACACCCAATTGGGGAGCGTAGTCGTTTCTTCAAATCCATAATAATTGAGTATTCTAAAATAATTTTTGGTATAGCTAGAATGCGTTAATTCTTTTTTTAGCCGTTCACCAAAATCTTCATAAAAGTAGCGGTCTGTTTCAAAATAGTGGTCTAAATCAGTATTGACAACAGCAGCTAAACTAACAATAGGGTAGCGGCAAGTATCTGAAAAATATTTTAGATTTTGGTGAAGCCTTTCTTCTGAAAATTTCCGTTCTGTTTGAAATTGAAATTTATAAAAATCAAAACTAGGATAGATAATATCTGCCAATTGTCTCATTGCTTGATTTTGGCCATCCCCATTAATTTGATAATTACCAAATGGGGAGTAAGCGGCTTTATCTGCAATGATTTCCAGTTGACTAACATTCTGCAAAATCAAGTGAATAAAATTATGATCATTGACCCCTACAAACAAACAGGTTTCATATTCCCGATTATCTTCTTTTAGTAAATAGAGGCGATAAAAGCGACTTTCCGTAGGTAGATTATCTCCCGTTAAAATAAAACTTCCATCTGCTTGAATAGGAGCTGCACTGACCACTAAATCAGCACTAGTTCTATAATAGTCCGTTAGTTTGTCGAGTTTGTTAATTGCGGCAAGGTAAATAGTTGGTTGCCAATCATCGATGAAATTAACCGTCCCTTTGACCGTATACTTAGCCTGAACTAATATTGGTAAGCCAAAGAACAGAAGGCAAAGCATTGATATGGAACGAAGCATTTTCATATTATGCCAATAATGTACGATGGCATTTTTAATATTGGTTAATGTTTTATGGGTTTTAACAAATTAATAAAAGGAAGTGTGTAGGAAGCAGGATAACTAAATGATAATTTTTGTTGTAGGCAAGGCAGCTATTTTATCTAGTCGCTTTGTTTATTCCTTAATAAAAATCAAATCAATTTTTTTGCTTATTAATCAGAAAAGGATAGAGAAATAGATAAGGTAAGCCTAAAAGTAAAGCCTCTCCATAAAGGAGAGACTTCACTGCAATAGAGAGAATCATTAAAGGCCATATTATTAACAACAAAAAAATGTTGTTTATAATACTGTTATAAAATTATAGTTTTTTTATGTAAAAAAATAGTTTTTTGCGATTTTTAATATATATTTTTTAATTTCAACTCTAAAAAATGTTATTTATAGGACAATAATAAATGAAAATATTTTGTTTTTTTGCTTTATTGATTTAGGTAATTTTTAATTTATAAGCCTTTGGCGTTTCTTCCGTCCATCTTTTGAAAGACCGAATAAATGAACTTGGTTCTGCATAATCTAATAGATAGGCAATCTCTCTGATACTTAATTCTTTATTTTTTAAATAGTCAAAAGCAAGTTGTTGTTTTAATTCATCTAACAGCAATTTGTAAGTTACACCTTCTGCGGTTAAACGACGCTGTAGCGTTCGCACACTTAAATTTAGATTAGCAGCAACTTGTTCAATGGTTGGAAACTGAGGTTTGACCAGATGGAGGATGGAATGTTTGACTATTGTTACAAAACCGAATTCTAAATTCAAAGCTGCTAACTTTTCTCTAGCATGCTGCATTAATATTTGTAACAATTTATAGTCGCTCGTAATTACTCGTTCTTCGACGTGTTCTTTAGCTACATAAATAGCCGTTTTCGCTTGTCCAAAATATAATGGGCAATTGAGTATTCTTTTATGTTCCTTAATATTTGTAGGGCATTCATAAGCAAAATCTATGCTGGGGTAATCTTGTTGCCTTTTGCTTTTTTTGTCTACAAAACAGCTTCAGCTGAACGAATCTCTCCCAAGAAAGTTAAGTTTATTATTTCTCAAGATTGGCTTTGGGTAGTAGGGAGTGTTTTAATCATAGCTCTGCAGGCTTTTGGAATTAACAAAACAGGATTTATTATCATTGGTGTCGTCGCTATAATAGTTGCAGATTTTGCATTTTTCCAACAGCGATATTTGAAAGCAAAGGCTTAAATATTTGTCTAAACAATTAAGGGATTATATCTTTGATTGTATGAAGATTCTAACGATTAGTGGTTCTACGCGTAGTACATCGGCTAATACTCGATTATTAGCCGCACTTCCCCTTTTGGCACCCAATCACTCTTTTGAAAGGTTCACTAAATTGGACCAATTGCCAATTTTTAAAGCCGAATCAGACCAACATCCTTGGGATGCAGCAGTATTGGATTGGCGCAAAGCTGTTGTGGTAGCAGATGCGGTAATTATTAGCATTCCTGAATATCTGCACAATATGCCTGCCTTAATTAAAAACGGATTAGAATGGTTGTCTTCTTCGGGCGAATTGGCACAAAAACGAGTATTGGCGATAACTTTTACGCCACACGAACCAAGAGGGGAGAAGGCAATACAATCTTTACTTTGGACTTTGCAGGCATTAAATGCGAATGTGGTGGTTTCTTTGCCATTATATCAAAATGAAGTTGAGTTTGATGCAGATGGGAAATTTATTAAAAATGAAGCTGTAGAAATGTTGATAGAGGCTATCCAATTTTTGACCAATTAATAGTTACTTTTCTGGTATGATATACCAAACCGAAGGTGCACCATATTGAATTCGACCTAGAAAAAACTTTAAGCCCAATCAAATTTCTGATCTTTCAATTCCTCTAATTTCTTAGCTAGTTGGGCGTCTATTAAAGCTTTTTCCATTTGAATTTTAGCATTATTTTTATAAAGGCCAACTTCCGTATCTAGTTTAAGTTTATTTTTTACAGCATTGCTCAATAGGCTAGTTTTTTCCAAGTTGGCCATTTTAAATCCATGTTCCAATTCATGTAAAAGATAATCGTAAGGACTTCGACTAGCAATTAGTTTGACAAAAATAGGGGCTGTTTCGATACAGACAAACAAAAGCATAATGAAAATATTGGCTAGAAAAATAGCTTCGCTTTGACGAGCTAAGCGGTCTAATGCTTCCATTCTAGCAGCTAGGCCACCGTATTTTTTGCGATTTAAATTGCTTATTTGTCCACCCACAGAAGCATTAATTGTTTGAATAGCCGCTTCTTTTTCTGCTATTACAGGTAAGTAATTAGCCATCATCAGGTCTAATTCTTTCTGTGCATTATCCGCAGCAGTTCTTTTGGTTTTATAAATAGGTCCAAGATTTCGGATTCGAGAACCACCGGTACCATCTGCTTCTTGAATAGCCATTTTCTCTAAAGAATCTCTGGCTGCTGTTTTGTGATTAATTTCTTGTTTTAATTGGATAATACTATTTTGATAATCCGTTATTTGAGCAGTATATCTACCTCGAACTTCATTCTCTTGTTTTTTGAAAACTTCTTGTTCCATTTGCACTAATTCTGCGTCAATCTCTTTTTCAAAGACTTTTAATTCCAAAGGTTTAGAAATAACAAGCGCAAGAAAAATAGCTAAAACAAGTCTCGGAAAAGCAATCATAAAGTCTTTGAACCACTTACCATTATTCTTCATGCTTAAGACAATATAGCGGTCCAAATTAAAAATCATTAAGCCCCAAACTAATCCAAAAATAAAGGCGATAAAGACATTATCAAAAACGGTATAAAGGGCATAGCCACCTGAGAAAAAAGCTAGAATACCCGTAAATAAAACGGTAGCGCCAATTCCAACATATTTGTTGACATCAGTAGGCGCCTTTTCTAATATTTTACGGTCTACACCAGCACAGAACAAAAGGAAATCTTTAATTTTTTTCATAATTAGGCGCTTAGTTAAATTTTAAAACCAATTCCGATACAAATCGGAATCGATAATTTGAAATGTCGATATATTTTTAAATCTCAATCTCAAATTCAACCTCAATTCCCGCCGTAGGTGACTTAAATCTTGAAGTTAAAGTTGAGGTTTATTTAGGTGTTTTAAGTAAGTTTTGATAGCGCAAGAAATTATTTTATAGGCATAGCGATACTATTCAAATGAGGTGTATTTGAAAAATTAGCTATTAAATTTTTCCTTGAAGTAGTAGTTGATTTAAAATTCGATGATTATCGTAGGAATAAGTACAAAGAAGCGAATACTAACTCAAATAGCCATTTTTAATAGATGTAGTAATGGAAAAATGGGACGAGTTGATTAAAGGTGGGATGAACAACCAGAAATACGGGATGAACAATTAAAGTAGATAAGAGATTTTTTTATTTAAGAATGCTACTATTTATAATTTGTTGTCATTCAATTGTCCGTTATGGAATAGGCAATCAGTTAAAAAAATGATAAAAAGATTAGAAGTCAGAAGTCAGACCGTCTATTTCATAGACTGTCAGAAGTTAGATGACTTTCGTCTAAAAATCTAATAGCCAGCAATTTACAGAAGTCAGATTTTTAAAATGTAAACAATTGATAATTAATAACTGATGTTACGCACAAGCACCAAAGGTGCGATATATCTTAGCATGGGGGAGAAAGCCCTATGGAATAGAAATGCGGAAAAAATGCTAGCTCTGAAGGAGCGACCTAAAAACATCGCAGGATTTATGTCGCACCTTTGGCGCTATATTTCGGTATGATAGTTGAAAACCATGCAGGTAAAATATGGGTAGAATCAGAAGGAAGCGGCTCTCAATTTAATATTCAGTTGCCTGAAGAAAGGAATCCTGCCGTTTTGAATTAAAGTGCATCTTCTCACCAAATCAAGTTAATATTTTCAAAAGAACAGGTATCACCTAAAAAAGATGGTGATTTTGTCCACTAGGCTTGTCTTTGTTACGTCTTTATGTAAAAACTATTAACTATGAAAAATTATTTATTGAGATTTATGATGTAAGATGTATGATTTCAGATGTATGATTTTTTGCACTCAAAAACTAGAGGAACTTTACCCTAAACTCTGAACAGCCTATCTCCAAGAGTTTGGCATCCTACTCCGTTTTCAAAGACCGAGCAGGATTAGCCAATGCTGCTTTAATACTTTGATAACTTACAGTAAGTAAAGTAACGATTAAAGCAAGTACACCCGATACTAAAAATACCTCCAAATTTAAGTCAATTCTATAATCATAATCTGACAGCCAGCCTTCTAAAAAATACCATGCTAAAGGCGCTGCAATCAAACAAGCCAAGACGACCAAGACCAAAAAGCTTTTGGATTGTAAAGCCCATAAATTAGTGACAGAAGCCCCTAAGACTTTTCGGATACCGATTTCCTTAGTTCGCTGTTCCGCAACAAAAGCAGATAAGCCAAATAGGCCCAAGCAAGAAATAAATATTGCAAGAAAAGCAAAGAAGCGCGCAAGTTTACCAATGCGTTCTTCCGCTCTAAATTTCTTTTCATACGCTTCATCTACAAATTCATAATCAAAAGGACTAGAGGGACTCAATTTTGTAAAAACTGCTCCTACTTTTGCCAAAGCATCTTGGACAGGTACTCCTGATTTTAATTTGACAGTATGAACACTGACCCAATCATCATTTAAATAAAAAATAGTGGGTTTGATAGGTCGCCAAGGAGATTCCATAATAATATCTTTGACCACTCCAATAACCGTATGAGGTGTTTCATCTCTACGAATGGTTTTGCCAATAATATTATCCATGCCTGTTTGGGCAACAGCTGCTTCATTTAGAATTAAAGCAGCCGTATCTGTGGCAAAATCTCTAGAGAAATCCCGTCCTTCCATAATATTCCAGCCGACCGTTTTTCCCATTTCATAAGAACAGCCCATTTGCCCAAAACTCATCAAGGCATCAGGGTCTTTGCCATCCCAATTAAAATCGGAAGTGTTAGACCAAACATTGGTGATTGGACCAGAGGAATAACTGGCTTCTTCGACCACACCACTATTTAATAATTCGGTCCGTAAAACATCGCGTTTGTCCTGTAATTCTGCATTGTCAAAAAACTGAATCACCCCTGCTTTATTATAACCAATAGGTCGATTTTTAGCATGTTGAATTTGTTGGAAAACAACGATAGTTCCAATAATTAAAGCGATGGAAACAACAAATTGAATCGTCACTAAAATTTGTCGAGGCAAACTCGCTCCTCTACCTAATTTAAAACTCCCTTTCAACACTTTTAGCGGTTCAAAAGAAGATAAATAGAAGGCGGGATAACTTCCTGCCAAGAGACCAGTTAAAATAGAAAATCCAACGACACCTAGCCAAAATACAGGATTGGTGAAAGGTATTGCCAATTCTTTATCAGCCAGATTGTTAAACCAATCCATAGATAACTGCACAAACAAAATTGATAGGCCCAAAGCGAGAAAAGTAACCACTAAAGACTCACTTAAAAACTGCCCGATTAATTGGCCTCGCATCGAACCGACTGCTTTCCGAATCCCCACTTCTTTGGCTCTTTTTTCGGAACGAGCCGTACTTAGATTCATAAAATTGATACAAGCCAATAATAAGACAAAAATGCCTATGATGCTAAACATCCAAACAAATTGAATACGCCCACCTGTATTGACCCCATTTTTAAAACTGGAATAAAGATGCCATTGAGATATAGGGAATAAAAAGACCGCAGGTTTGGCATCAGGATTATGTTTTAGTTCTATATCTTTTATTTTTTGAGACACCTGCTCAAAGGTCGTTGTTGATTTTTTTTGAGCAAATAATTGGAAGGAGTGATTGCCCCAGCTTTCTTCGGACTGTTCCATCCAAGGGTTTTCATTTTTATAATATTCCCAAGTGGTATAAAATTTAACTGCTGATAATTCACTATTATAGGGGAGGTCTTCAAAAACACCCGTCACTTCCAAATCAGAGGAGGATTGAAAACGAACGACTTTTCCCATTGGGTCTGCTCCGTCAAAAAGCGCATCTGCCATAGATTTGGCAATCAAAATAGCATTAGGATTTTTTAAAACTTCTTCATAGGTGCCCCCTAAAAGTTTTAAAGAAAAGAGTGCTGGAAATTCAGGCTCAACGCTCATGCCTTGTTTGAGAAAACGTTTTTCTTCGTAGGCTATGAGTTGTTCAAAACTCCAAGACCCCAAGGCTAGATGCTCGAAGTCATCGCCAAATTCATTACGTAGGGTAGGGGCAAAGGGCAAAGAAATGGCTCTACTGGTCGTTGTTCTATCATTAAAAGTTTGATGGATATAAACTTGCGCTATATCCTCGTAATTATCGTGGACTTGATTAAAGGTCAATTCATCTTGCACCCATAAACCAATCATAATGGCGACTGCCATTCCGATAGCGAGTCCAGCAATATTGATAAATCCAGTGACTTTGCTTTTGACGAGGTTTCGCCAAGCGATTTTGAAGTAATTTTTTAACATCGGGTGTGGTCTTATTTTTTGAATAAAGTGATTTCAGTATATAAAGACC
>CAYMSC010000276.1:0-8460 GCA_964392805.1 uncultured Saprospiraceae bacterium | reverse complement strand
CGTAGTGCCAAAATATAAATTAATTTAACATTGTCAAATTATGAACTTACCACGCGTTATTTGTTTTGGGGAAGTATTGTGGGATTTATTACCAACTGGAAAATTGCCCGGTGGAGCACCCATGAACGTGGCTTATCATCTAACAAATTTTGGCGTTTCTACGCAAATAATAAGCAGAGTAGGGGAGGATGCGCATGGACAGGAATTAACCCAATTTTTAAAAGAAAAAGCAGTAGATATTTCTCTGATTCAAAAAGATGCTTTCTATCCTACAGGGATTGTAAAGGTAGAATTGGATGATAAAGGTTCTCCATCCTATGAAATAGTAAAACCAGTAGCATGGGATTATATCAATGTTAATGTTGAAAATACAAAAGCGGTCAAAAATGCAGCAGCTTTTGTTTTTGGTAGCCTTGCTGCAAGATGTAATCGAACCAAAGAGCGTCTTTTTAGCTTTTTAGAAATGGCGAAACTAAAAGTTTTTGATGTCAATTTGAGAGCGCCTTTTTATAGTAAAGAATTAATCGAAACCCTACTTTTTCAGTCGGATATTGTTAAGATGAATGACGAAGAATTAGACCTAATAAGTAGTTGGTTTTTTAAAACGGTGCCCCCTTTTGATTTGGCAAAAAAGATAAAAAAGCACTTTGAAATAGCTGTCTTGATTGTAACGCAGGGTAGCAAAGGTGCTTACGTTATAGACAAAAAAGGAGAAATCACCTCCGTGACAGCCATAAAAGTAGTAGTAAAAGATACAATAGGGAGCGGAGATTCTTTTTTAGCAGGTTTTTTATACCATTATCTGAATGCTGAACCAATTGCTGTTTGTCTGGATTTTGCTGCTAGAACAGGTGCTTTAGTCGCCACTATGCAAGGCGGAACGCCTAAGATATCAGAGGATATGGTTGATATGTTGTTTTGTTATTAGTAGAAGTATTTTATTTTCAAAACAAATTACCCGACTTCATTTTTTACACGGATAATTTTTCAGTAATACTTATGTTGATTCCATTGAACGATTTATTTGCCATAATAATACACCAAAAAATATAAAATGAGTAACATTCATAGCAACTGGAGCAATTTGCACCCCTAGCGACTTAAACCAAAACAAGGAAGAAATAATAATAAGTAGCAAGACAATTGGGTTAAAAAAAGCTAACCATTTAGGAAGCCCCTGCTTATTTTTCAAAATTAGTAGGATATAGACTATCGAAAGGGCTGCAATAATAAGTCTAAGTACCCAGACCAGTACTTGATAATGGTCTTTGTAAGTTTGGAGATAAAGCGCGTAATCAGGAGTACCTTGACTTGTTTGTAAGACAACCGCGCCAAAATAGCGAGAAGAAATCCAGATACTACCAAAAAAGAAGGCAAGACTACCTAAAATGAACAATGAATTAGCTAAAGTTGCATTGGATTTTTTAAAAAATTCTTTTAACCCATAATACCCTGCAAAATAAAGGGGCGCACCAAAGACCGCAAAAAAATGCCCTTGACTAGCCCGAAATAAGGGGACATGCTCTAACATACTAATTTCTCCTGGAGGACCATCTGGTAAAAAATGTAATAAATATTCTCCAATACCCACAAGAATACTTGCGAGTAGGCCTAGTCCAATTAAAAGTTTGATGGTTGAGTTTGTCATATTTTTGTTATTTCATTTTTCATTACCGTACACTTTTTACTAAATCACGCACTTCGCTACGCTACGTGCGAGTAAAGAGGATTTGCTCACCCCAAACCCCTTGTTTTAGCCGCCGAAGGCGGCGTTTTCAAAAAGTGTACGGTAGAGAAATTTCATTTTAATACTTATTTTGGCCATCTGTATTAGGAGAGACAAAAAGACCTATTTGGAAAAATAAACCACTTTGTAAATCAGCTTGAAAATCGGTTGTTAAATCATTTTGTGTTTCAAATTCACTATCGAAATTTCGTTGGTATCCAAATTTTGCATTTGCCCATATCCAAGAACTAATGTGTTGTTCTATGCTTAAAGATAAAAGTATTTCAGCGTGATTATAAGCAAAATCTAGTAAATCTCCCGCTGAATCTTCTACATTTAGGCGAAAACTTTTGCTATTATATTCAATCCCCAACGCTGTAATAGTTAAAGGATTCAAGTTATACCTCAAAAAGAAATTGGCAGGAAAAACAGACTCAATTCCCCACCGATCATTGAAAGTACGATTGTAAAGTAAAAAAGGCAAACCACTAGTACGTCTGAAACTAGTGGAAAATAAAAGCCCCACGCCCCATTCAAACTGTTCACTCTTTTTAAACCCATATAGCCCCATAAAATTATGAATGGCATAACGATTATCGATTGCTACAAATCCCTTATAATTGCCATTTAGAGAATATTTATAACGAAAAATAAGGTAGTTTTTTTCATTAAGGGAGTGAGAAAAAAGGGCACTTATTCCGTTGCTTTTTAATGTATTGTTGTCTAAGGTATTAATGGTTTCCGAAAAACTTTCAGTAATATTTTCAAAATTATAGGTTTCAATATAATAACTATAGCCTAATAAAAATTTTGTTCTTTCTTTTAAAATTAGGGGTACTTTTATCTTGAACTCAAACTGATTGAATGCATCTAAGTTACTTGGGGTAAAGGTGGTTGAATTTGAAGTTTCTGGTAAATAATTCCCACTATCAAAAATACCATAATTGATAACTAAACCTTTAGAACGGGATTTATTTACAACCCCTGGTTCACAATAACAGACGCCTTCATAATTTTCAACGGTAATATCTTCGGGGAAAAACTCAGGTTTTAATTGCCCAAAAACATTACTGCTTAAAAAACATAGAATTATTAGAATAAAAAAGCGCATCAATTAATTATTTTCAAACCGTTTTTTAATATAATCAAAGACTTTACTCAAGCGTAAATCAGTAGTAGACGGTCCTGTTCTTATATAAAAATGTTCCAGATTTCCGTTTTTTACATATACTGGAGAAGCCGACGGAGTGCAATCTATCCGCAGTATCTCTTTTTGGTTAACGGTTTCGACGGAAACGTGGAGGGATTGATTATGAACAGCCCCCATTCTATTTTTTATTAAAGAAGTTAAATGTAGTAATAGTTTGTCATTGTTTTGAAATTGGTCATTCGCTAAACCTAAAATATTGCCATCATCCTCTACTCCTATAATGAGCGTTCCTCCATTGGAATTCATGAAAGCAGCCACTGTCTTTAGTGCTGCGGTTTCAATGGCTTTATCTTTTTTGTTAGCATATAGATTCCAACGCAAAGTGGATTTGAATTCAACTTGGTCACTTTCCCCTTGTTCAATAATTTCTTTAGTAGAAATTTGTTCTTTTGACCGCAAATAATTGGTAATTCTTTTACTTAATGCAGTGACAATTTTGAGGGCAACTTCTGGTTTTATATGCTCACTTTTAAAAAGCTTTGTTCCACAAATAGCAATTAGTTTTGTTGGTTCTAGTGCCGTCACCATACCCGTCCGAAAATCTGAATTAATAATGCCAATCTCTCCAAAAAGCTGACCTTTTTCTAAAAATTTATGCTCATTATTGGGAAGCGTTAAACCAAGCTGTCCACTTTCAATAAAAAACAAATAATTTGCTTTATGATTGGTATCAAAGACTAATTCTTGCGTTTCATAGACTTTGCGATGAATAATTGGGGCTAAAGAATTTAGCTCATCTTGTGCCAAACTAGCAAATACCTCATGTTTCCAAATAAGCTGTAGTATTTCTTTCATGAAAAACTAATTTAGAGGTTAAATGAATGATGTAGGGAAATGTAAAATTACAAATGTAAAATTAAAAAGTAGTGATGAATAGCTACTTATATTTTTTTAAAATGTCAACTTATTTTTTAATAATACTTTACATATCCTCTTGGGATAATTTTGCTAATTTTTTAACTTTTCTACAAAGGTTAGGGACATGCCTATCTGTTAACGATATATTTGCCTACTATAATCCCAACAATCACTGAGAGGATATAGTTGTCTCAATAAGGTATCCCATACAACAAAATGTCAACTACTTGAATAAACTTGTCGAAAAATTGAATGTTTTCTTAGTGATTTAAATCAGGTTTTCTTAAATATAAACCATAAATTTTAAGGTGTCTTAACTTTCTGTCTATAAAAGTATCACAAGATTACGTCGCAATATATAAATTTAGTAGCCACTTTGAATTTGCAGTCAACCTTCATTGGTTAATGACCTATAATTAATTAAACATTTCTACCTATCTTTGCGAAAAATTTAAAGTATTGAAAACTAAGACAACTAGAAAAGACAAGGTTAATGTAATCACTTTAGGGTGTTCTAAGAATTTAGTAGACTCTGAAAACCTAATTACTCAATTAAAAGGCAACGATTTTGAAGTAACGCATGAAAGCGAAGAGGAAGACGCTAATGTAGTTATTGTTAATACCTGTGGATTTATTGATTTGGCAAAAGAAGAATCTGTCAATACTATTTTGCAATACGCCGATGTCAAAAAGAAAGGAGGAATTGAAAAATTATATGTAACAGGCTGTTTGTCAGAACGGTATAAAAGTAATTTGGAGGAAGAAATTCCCGAAGTAGATGCCTATTTTGGGACGCTTGAATTACCAGGTTTATTGCAAAAATTAAACGCAGATTATAAGCATGAATTGATAGGCGAACGATGGACTACTACCCCTATGCACTTTGCTTATCTAAAAATATCCGAAGGCTGTAATCGTACTTGTTCTTTTTGTGCGATTCCTTTAATGCGGGGAAAACATATTTCTAGAACTATTGAATCTTTGGTTCAAGAAGCAAAGAATTTAGCAAGAAGAGGAGTAAAGGAATTAATTCTAATCGCTCAAGAATTGACTTACTATGGTTTAGATATTTATAAAAAACGAGCATTACCAAAATTATTAGACGCACTTTCTGCCGTAGAAGGAATTGAGTGGATTCGATTGCATTATGCTTATCCTAGTAAATTTCCTATGGAGATTTTTGAGGTAATGGCTAGATTGCCAAAAGTTAATAACTATTTGGACATTCCATTACAACATGCTAGTGATACAGTTTTAGAAAGAATGCGTCGTCAAATAACTAGAAAAGAAACGACAGAGTTGATTCGGATAGCTAGAGAAAAAGTACCGGATATTACTATTAGAACTACTTTTTTAGTCGGTTATCCGGGCGAAACGGACGAAGAGTTTGAAGAATTGGTAGATTTTGTTCAAGAGATGCAATTTGATAGGGTAGGAGTTTTCCAATACTCGCATGAGGAAAACACCATTGCTTATGAAGTAGCAGATGATGTTTCGGCTGAATTGAAAGCGGAACGGTCAAATAGACTAATGGCGGTGCAACAAGAAATCTCCTTGGCTAAAAATGAAGCTAAGGTTGGTAAAACTTTCAGAGTATTGATAGACCGAAAAGAAGGGGAGTATTTTGTAGGACGTACAGCAGCAGATTCCCCTGAAGTCGATAATGAGGTATTGATTAATGCGGCTGAAACGTATGTCAGGATTGGTGATTTTGTACAAATAACGATTACAGATGCTAATGATTATGATTTATTTGGAACAATTGCGACTTCTTGATGTTAGGAATTAAATGTTAGATTATGGATATTTTTGAAAAAGCAACTCCACCTATTCAAGTAATTATTTCTGTTGGTTTGGGTTTATTCTTTATGCTGACTTGCCTGATGTTTGAAAATAGCTTAGAATTGAGACCTGAAAGACCTTGGGTTTTTGCTTCTACTTTTCTCCTGTTTTATTCCATTTTCAATGTCGTATTTAGTTTGAATGCCAAGAATGCCGAAAAATATTGGACACAAGCAGTCATTGGTTTTGTTGTTTGTGTGGGGACATTAGGACTTTTTGCCTACCTTATATCTGGTTTAGGTATGAATGATGCAGGTTCTTTTAAATGGATTTTTATCGTTATTACGATTAGCTACCTTGTTTTTATGAGTATCTCTCGAGCCATGAAAGGCATTGTAGATTTTGCCCAAAAAGAAGAATGGAATAGCCCGAAAATGAGAGACAAGAAATAATAAGCTCGCTATGAATGTTGAATTGCGAAACTATGAATTATCTATTGCCGAGACTTACGCTACTTATAGAAATAATACTACGATTTGGAACAATGGTTATGACAACGTTCCAAATCCTTTTACAATTAAAGATGCTTCCGAATTTATTTCCCTTCAATTAGAAAAAATACCAGCTCAACGAAAATTAATTTATTGGAATAATCATTTTGTCGGAGAGATAGGCATTAGGCTTAATCAAGATGTATTTAGATTAAGCGCAGAAATGGGATATTTTATCGGGGAATCATTTTGGGGAAAAGGCATCACTACAAAGGCTATTCAACTAATGACTAAATACGCTTTTACCACTTTTAATATTATTAGAATTGAGGCGGGTGTTTTTGATTTTAATAAAGCTTCCATGAGGGTTTTGGAAAAAAATGGATTTTATTTAGAGAGTATTAAACAGAAAGCGGTTTTTAAAAATGGTAAGATTATAGATGATTACATCTGGGTGAAACTGAAAGATGGGGAAGAAAAGCTATAAACGATGAATTGTGCTAATATTTCAATTCATCGTTCATCGTTTTAATCATTTTGCTTCTCGTTGTTTCCGAGCTATTTTTTGGTCATTATTACTCTCATAAATCGTATAATTTTCATATTTCGCATTATCACTTTCCGCCCAAATATCCTTTCCAATATTACATAAAATAACTAATTCTTCATAGATTTTATTGCCTTGGTCTACTCTAAACTCTACGGCAATATCTCTGTCGGAGACTTTATCTTGTTGGAGATTAAGGGAGTTTTCAAAATTTCTACACGCCTCTGTGACCCTTGAAATTGCATTTTCATTAACCCCTAAATCCTCTATCAGTCCTGACATTTGTCTTGCTACTCTAGCGACTCTTCTTCCACAAAAAAGCAATTGGGCATCCGTCATATCGCCCATTTTTGCGGTACCAAATTTGCGATAGCGACCAGTTCGATTATTGTATTTGATGGATACTTTTATCATGATACTGCGAATAGAAGATTTTAATTTTTCTGCCGCTGTTACTTTTTTCTCTGTCAATACCATTTGGTCACCTACCATCTCATCATCATCGGGTAAAGCGCGAAACCTATCACACATCGCTTTAAATTTTTTCAAACGCTCTATATCATAACTGTATTGAGAAAAATAGGTAATGTCTCTATGGGCATATTTGATGCGTTCCATCGATTGCAAATATAAATCAGCATCGGGGAAATTATACTTTCTATGTCCTGCTTGTTTTTTCATGATTATCAGTTTTTTACAAAGATAATCAACTCTTACATTAAAGTAAATGTTTCATGTTGATAAATTTATTGAAAAGTTTTAATTATTATTTTTACTCAGTCGTAAAATTCTGATTAATTATTTGCTATAATTTTATAAAGCTTAATGCCACTAGTAAAATCATTATTTTTTGTGGGTATCCTATGACTATATTCCCAAGGAATTAATCTAAGCCTTGGAACAAAACCTTTAACTTCAAATGGGGAACTTATTCTTTGCTCGTTACTAAATCAGGAAATTATAAGAATAATTTGACCGCTGATTTTTATCAAAAAATATTTTATGCTAATAATTTTACACTTTAAAAGCATTGTTGCATTCTTGTCAGTCTTTTTATATTCTTGGCAGAGGGATAAAAGAAAAAAATATTAATTTTGCACATAAGATGAATTTCCTATTTTCTTACTTCCCTCTATCAGACAAATAAATCTACTTTAAAGACACGCACATACACAACTACTACTTTTAAACACCCAATTAGAACATTTCTCTCTATCAAAACGACAAGTAATTTTTTATTAATATTTTCTTTTGTTGAAAATTTTATTGGTTTTCAATCAATTGCTTAAATATTACTAGGCTTTTCTTATGCTATTTTTAATGCAAAGTGTCAAAACTTGGCCAGATACCCTTATGTACAAACTTTGAACTTTATAAATCTTGAAAACTTCAAAGTTGAATAACATAATGATTTCATAATAATATAAGGTGAGATACTCTTTTTATACTTCACTTAAATTGAATTATTTGGAGTATTTGGTATCAATCCGCAGTTTTATATGACTTCATGAATACTAGGTTTTACAAATCCAAATTACCTTTTATTTCTCAATTAAGAATACACTGACTAAACATACTTGAGGAGGAAGCCGAAAATCCCTAAAGAGTAGGCATTTAATAAAAAACCTAATTAATTATGAGATTTTTCTACCCTTTTATGGTGGCTATGCTAGGTATAGTTTCCCTTGCAACGGGGCAAAACTACCCAAATATACTTGCAATCTGCTCCTTAAACGGAGCTTCGATTAGCTATGAAGTCAATGAATGTACGAGCATTTATAGGGAGACCTCTTGAAGTGATTTCAAGAGTTGGTGCATATCATATCCTTTCTCAAAAAGAGTAATA
>CAYMSC010000275.1:0-8465 GCA_964392805.1 uncultured Saprospiraceae bacterium | reverse complement strand
TTTTTGCCTAAAGTTATTATTTTTTATTTACGAAATCTTTTTGCGGTTAATACAATGATAACATAATCGTATTTAAAAACTGGTTGATTCATAATTGGATAAAGTTAATATAACTCTGGAAATAAATAATACCTATTAGCAATGGCTAAGAGCTTCCAGAACTCCAAGTTCTATCGACTACCCACAGAATAAAAAACAAAAATAAAAGGTGTTAGATCAGCTTAATGCGTAATTTCCTTTAAACAGGAAGTGCCGCTAGGTACTCAACATGGGTAGCCAATAAGGTTACAGACCAAATTTAATCGTGCCGTAGGTACGTAACATCCATTTCAAACCCATGTTACGTACCTACGGCACGATTAAATTTGGTCTCTAACCTTATTTATTGGCTACCCATGTTGAGTACCTAGCGGCACTTCCTGTTTAAAGGAAATTACGCATTAAGCTGATATAACACCTTTTATTTTTGTTTTTTATTCTGTGGGTAATCAGTAGAACTTGGAGTTCTGGAAGCTCTTCCAAACGAAAAATTTTCGAATAATCTTTAATACCTATCAATTATTTCGTTTGCTTTATTGTTTAGTAAAATCTAGTATGAACAACCTTCTTAGTCAAAACCTCTTGTTCCGTTTGTAAAACAATAATATAAAGTCTGCCTTGTTCAAAAGTAGCATTAAAAGTTGCTTGATGGCTACCAGCAGGCATATATTCGTTCTGCAAAGTTTGTACAAGGCGACCTTCTGCTGAGTATACACTCAAATGTACGGTTTGCCCTTCATTTATAGAGAAGTTAATGATAGTTCTTTCATAAAATGGATTAGGACTTACCTTTAATGTGCTATTTGTTGCATCCTCTAATGGAAACCCTAAATCTTTGGAATCATGTCTTGTAGTTGCAGCAGTCTCCAATAAATCGGTAGGTGGTTCACAAGTAGTCGGCGCTATCTTTGCCGTAAATTCGCTTCCAGCGGGTGCATGAAAACCAGGATATAAAATAATCTCTTCTCCTGCTTGAAAAACAATCGAATCGGGCATTAGATTCATTCCTGAGTTTATGGCTACTTCTCCCCAATAACCTCCTTCTGGAATTGGTCCAGTTAATAATAATAAAGTATCTTCTGAACAAGTAATATCAAAAGTACAATTCTCAATCGTTAAATTTAATAGGATAAAACTATCACAAGCATTTTCATTCTGCAAGGTGTCTCGATAAATACCTCCTGTTATTAAGTCTAATCCATTAAATGGGTAACTTTCTCCTTGGCATATACTCGCTGTTAAGTCCGTTTGACTCGTATCTGTTACTGTAAGGGTTAAGACGATAAAACTATCACAGGCATTTTCATTCTGCAAGGTATCTCGATAGATTCCTCCTGACATTAAATCACTTCCATTAAATCGGTAACTTTCTCCTTCGCATATACTTGCCATTAATTGTGTTTGACTCGTATCTAATTCCGTCAAGGTTAAGACAATAAAACTATCACAGGAATTAATCCCCAGTAAGGTATCCAAATATATTCCCTCCGTTGTTAAATGGACACCATTAAAAAGAAAGCTATCTCCACGACAGATATTTTCATAAAGTCTAGTTTTAGCAGTATCTATAATTTCTACTTGAGTGGTACAAGTAGATACATTATTCGCTACATCTGTTACGGTTAAAACCACATCTAATAGACCGACATTTTCACAAGTAAATTGGCTAGTATCAATAGCAATATTGGACAAACTACAATCATCAAAACTACCTAAATCAATCTCTGTTAGGGCTAAGTTATAGGTATTTTGTTTATCTAAAACTATTGGTAACGGAGAATTAACCGTTGCGATTGGTAAGTCTTTTAGATAATGATGAATGTTTATTTTAAAATTATAGGCTTCTGCAAGTGGTTGATGAAAGCCCGTTAGGTTCATGCCACCAAATAAAACGGTGCCATTCCCCCAAGTCGCTTGTACTAATAAATTTGTACCATTATCCGATGCTAAAATAGGGGTCATAACCATCTCTGTTGGACAAATAACGGCAGCAAGATTATATACTCCACTAAATTGGGTAGCTATCGGGGTTTGAGGACCACTGAACATAGGTAAAGTCGCATCTACTGCATGGGCACTTGTATAAGTTCCTCTAACTAATTGGACGCCTCCAAAACCGAAACTCATGCCATCGCCTTCATTGGGAGCTGCATTTAAAAATAGAGCATTTCCAGCGGCTACCCAATCTTCTATTAACTGGTGATTAGCCGTTAAAAAGGTTTCCATTTCATTCGCATTATTATCACTGCCTTCTAAGTAAATGTAATTATAACTATCTGAAAATAACTTTTGGGCATCCACTCCTTCATAGGTCATTTCATGCCATAAACTAGCGGCTCCAAATGCAGTAGTTAATTCATTGGTATAATTTAAATGACCATAGGGAACTCCAATTGCGGCATGCACAAAAGCAGCATCTACGGCAGCCGTTTGGCAGAGTGCTTGTGGTGGTGTAACATCCACTTTGGGTGCTACACTAATTAATCCTAAATCTAAAAAACAGGAAGCTTCATTATTAGAAATAACTCTAATACGATAATTCCCTGTCGCCAAATTAGGAAAGTAGCCAGTAGTTTGCGTCAACAACAAACTATCTCCCTCATTATATAAATTGTAAGTAAAGGTTCGACCAATTTCAGAAACTGCTTCAGACACGATTCCCGCATCATCACTATCTGGACATGTGGAAGGTAAAGTATATAAAGTCGTTTGGGTCAAATCACAGGATAAGGCACAACCAAATTCGCTTACAATATTAAATTGGCTGGTCGTCGTACTCGTATTCGTTCCGTCCGAAGCTTCTAAGGTTACTTGATAAGTACCTGTATTCGTAAAAGCAGGTAAGGGCTCACTCACAATGTTTCCATCAATTTTCCAAACATAAGTAGTTGCGCCTCTGGAAAAATTGGTAACAATAGGAGTTGAGTTAACCAGTAAGGTATAACTTTCCGCTGTATAAGCAGCGATAACTGGGCTAATATTGATATTCCCACATCTAGGAGCAAAAAAACTAGCACCAGAAGCATTTTCATAATTAGGCAAAATACCAGTCATTGATTGAATAACAGGATTGGTCATCAAAGTATCGCTAATCATCAAATTAATACTAAAGGAACTACTTATGTCTTCTTCTGCTATAATTGTATTCGCCATCACGCAACCATCGAGTCCCATTGAATCCATTTTAATCAAGTGATTTGGACCACCTACTCCTCCTGGTACAGCAGCCAAATAGCCACCATCTGCAGTTCGTAAAATTTTAGTATTGATTAAATTATAATCTGGGTCACTAGGAATGACCACCTCTATATCTGTCACTTTTCTTTGCCATCGCATTTGCCCTTCAAAATCTACATTTAATAGCTGGTAATCGACCGCAGTAGGATAATTAAAAGCACCTATTTGGGTGCCATTCACACCTAAAAGGGTAACCCCATTATTGCCATCCCAAACCATATCATGAAAGGCGATTAATTGGTCACCTGTTGGGCTTGGTACATGGTATCTTTTTGCCCAAAGTAGATTTCCTAATATATTGATTTTTAATAAAGCACTATTGGCATGTTCATCCGAATCTGCTAAGATTACATAGCCTTCGCAATTAGGAACTTCTACCATGCTCATTCTAGACCTCAATCCCGGTCTTGCATTAAAGGTAGACAAACCCTCTTTCCACTCTTGTTGAAAATGGCTGTTTAATTTTAACAGCCCATAATATTGTGGAAAAGAACCCGCTTGAAACCACCCCATTAGATAACCTCCGTCCGCCGTTTTTATCAATTCCCCATAATAATCTTGTCTATTTTCATCTCCTATCCAAATTTGGTCGATGATGCTAAAGTCTGTTGCCTTTACTTGTAATAAAAATACATCTTTTTGAAAATTACTATATCGTTCGCCACCAATAATATAACTGGTATCCGTTGCCATTATTTGATGGGGTATCAATTTTCCCGCTACCTCAAATTGGTGACCTAATGTATTTATAATCGTTCCATTCGTGCCATCTATTTCTAATAACACTAAACGATCTGTTCCATTATTAGCACTTATACTATTCGTTTGTCCCATCGCAATCATAATATCCCCATCTTCCTGTTCAATCGTGTTAATTCTATAATTGGTAAAAACAGGTCTTGGCAAGACGGATGTTTTCCAAACCAAAGTACCTAAGGCATCAATTTTAGAAATAATATTGGTAAACATGGAAATAAAAAGATAACCGCCATCCTTCGTTTGTAGGACATCATGACTATAAGTACGCCCACCACCATTGTCTGGGTCTGCTATTTGAACGGCAAATCCATTAGCGTTTTTTGGAACGATATAAATTCTTTTAGTCTGTTCATTTGTACAATTATTAACTGCACTAACCACCGAATAAGTTATTTCATAGATTCCCGCTTCATTAAAAGAATGGGTAAAATCTTGAGTAGTAGCTACCAATTGTCCATCAATTTTCCATTCGTAACTAATCCCCGTAATATTTCCTGTGAATGCAATCATTTCGGCAACACCTGCAATAGAAGGTAGGGTAAAAGAATTTTCTACTAAACAAGCATCAATGGTAAACGTTTCGCTAATACCTAAAATATCTGTATTGGCTTCACGGCCAAGACTAGGGTCTCCGTCATCTGATACTCGTACACGAACAGTTGTACTATAATCATGAGGGACGGACCATTCATATTCACCATCATTTGCCACATTATCAGCAATAAAATTCCATTGGGGACTATTTCCTATCTCCGTTGTATATTCTATTTTAACTTTGGAAGTTGCAGGTAAGTAATTGGTAGACCAAGTAATGGAGGTATCTACTCCTGCCGTCAAACTAGCATTAGCAAGCGAGACATCAACGCTAATGGTTCTACCACATCCGTCACCAAGTCCAACCGCACACCAAGCTTGGGTTACTGCATCTAAAACTGCTTGGTCGTTGGGGTATAAAGTATTGGCTGCAATAATAGAACCATTCATAGCATCTTGATAAGTGGTAATATCTGCAACCATAAAATGCGTCAAGGTGTAATAGGCAATTTGCTCTGCTTTACTCATGCCTATCGGCGTAATATCATAGTTGTATCCAAATTCATTGGTGCCGCTTCCGCCTTCAGAAATTAAGTAAAACCAATAATTTTGTACGCCACTATTACTGTGGACACCCCCAAAATCTTCATTACCATCTACCCAATTTGTTCCCAAATAGGTTTTAGGATCTCCCATCATATGAGGGTCAGCCATATTTCGAAACCCTTCTTGATGGGCTAAATCAAAGTCTTCTCCAATAACCCAATCTCCTCCATCTGGATGGTATCTAAATTCTATAATTGTTCCAAAAATATCACTGAAAGATTCATTTAAAGCACCCGATTCATCTAAATATTCTAAACCTCCTGCCCCATTATGTTGGGTTACTCCGTGAGCAAATTCATGTCCAATAATATCCAAAGATGTTAATGGTCCCCAATTTGTGCCATCTCCATCGCCAAAAGTTAATTGGGTACCATCCCAAAACGCATTGACCAAATTATTTCCATAATGAACTACACTTAGTACTTGTCCGCTATTATTATCAAAACTTTTTCTTCCATGTTCTTCCCAGAAATAATCAAAAGACTTTTGAGCGCCCCAATGTGCACCCACAGCAGTTGGGTCCGTATCCCAAATATTGTCGACATCTGTAAAGTCAGTTAAATGATTATAGCCCCAAGTATTATTGGCATTCATGGTGCGAATAACCTGTGAATCTAAAGGAGTAGGACCGTATTGAATCGTAGTTAATTTAAAAGTATCAGGCGTGCCTATGGTGTCCAAATCTGTCGTTATAGCTACCACTCCTCCTTGCGCAGTTATATAATTGGCGATGCCTGTTCCTTCTGAATCTGTATGTCGAAGTTTGGACATTGCTGTCTGAGTAGGTCCTGCATTTTTTGCTCGGATAGGAATGTCCAAGCTATGGCTAGGGTTCATAAATTGGGTAGAAGTAGATTTGCAATGGGAGGTGTTTGACTTTTTGTTTGGATTATTGTGGGAATGGTGTTTATGGTTCGTATCAAAACAGCCTGTACTGATTAAATCTATGGTCCGAACTAATAAACCTGTTTTAGCATTGATAAAATAGGCCTTTCTATCCAATGGATCCACCGCATAAATATCAAACTTCCAAGCTAATTCTAATGCTCCTTTAATACCTCCTTCAACCCAAACTAAAGTACCTTTTGGATAATAAGTAGCGGTTAGGTCTTTACTTGTAGTTTGTAGATTTTGCTCCAATATGGGAATTTCCCAAGCATATTGGCTAGCACCAGCTGCATCTAAAGCACGAATGAGTGCTTGTGGTTCCAACATAAAAGGAGTCGGGTCAGGGTCTTTTGGTGCACCCACAAATCGACCCTGTGCTAAAAAAACTCTGTTTTGTTCTTCGTGAATTAAAAAAAGGTGGTTTTCAATGGGAATCCCTTTATAATATTGCTGGAAAACATGTCTAGATTTACCTTGTGCATCTTGGGTAAAATTGGTCAATTCAAAGGTATTCCCTTCGGCAAAGGAATCTCCATCTTCCAACAAATTCAAAAAAGATTTTTGACTAAAATTGGCATCTTCATTCAATTGTATCCAGCCTGGACGGCTATCTTCTGTTACCCAGTTAGCTAAATCGCCTGTAATTTCCTCCTCTTGTGCAAATACAGTGAAGCATCCAAAAAGATAGAGCAATAAAAGTATTCCTCTAATGCTATGTTGGCTTATCTTCTTCATGATTTTCATTTTATCGGGGTGGTGGTTTATATCAGACTTATTACCCTATAAAATTGCAGCCATCTGAAAATGTTTTTTATCCCTATTTTTAAGCCAAAAATTACTCCATAGTTGGGCTAATTTTTCATATTAGCTTAAATTATCGAAAAAACATAAATTTTAGATAGCTTTTTTCGTTCTCTAACCTATTCCGTGGTCGATTTAATTCCAATTTTTTTCTGACCGAAGAGAGAAACCAATTGAAATTAAATCAACTCATTCACGGAGTTTGTTAAAGATTTTTTTTAATGCGTAATAAATCCGGCTTAGAGCATGTTTAAATTTTCATGATTGAGCGAAAGTGAGTAAATTTAATTTTGTAGTAGGCAAAAATTTTTAGCATCCTTTTGGCTGGTCAAAATTTTTAACAACCTACAAGATAAAATTTGCCACTTGTAGCCAATTGATGGAATTTTAAACATGCTCTTAATATAAACCAGCACGAATGAAATTAATCCTATATATTTTGTCTTGTATCTAAAACGTGTAGAAATTCTAATTTTGATTGGAGCTACTTGAAAAGTAACCTATTTCTTGAAGTGTTTCAAAAGAAAAGTAGTCGATATTATATAGCTTCTTTTTTAAGGAAAATTACATATATAGATAATATAATTATTTGAAAATCAGCCCATTATAGTACTTAACAATAAAGGTACATTTTTTTTTAAACATTATAAAAAAAAAGCACCTTTTGGTTAAATTTTGACATTTTAAAGAACTTTGAAAAAATACTAAAAGTAAAATCATCTAAATGCTACTCTTTTCATGAAAGCAATTTATTGTTATTTTTCCGAAATTTTAATCAACAGTCTTCTTCTGCGCATTTTATTTGGCCCAATACCATTACGGTTATCCGCCCGAACTACACTTCTTAAGTAAGCCTCTACCCTATTGCTGATAGACAAAACCATTATTATTCCTAATTGTGTGGTGGAGCGAGAACCGCAATCTGAAAAAGAACAGACTCATTTTGAAAGAAGCTTTAAATTAATGGATGAAGGTGTTTTTGCAAGTGAAGATTTTTATATCTGCGAACAAGCTCAACTAGGGATGAAAAGCAAAGCAAATGATACTTTACTAGTTTGAAGGTTAGGAACTTGCTATACCTACTTTTCATCAGAATATTAAAAATAGTGTAGGAGCTTATGGGGCGCACACTAGAGATAGTGATTTAGGGAAAGTGCAAAAAGCATAGGTTTTATTATTAGATATATCTATTTTAATCATAATAAATAATAAATCGGAAAATTTTATCTGAGTAAAATATTATTATGATAATTTTATTTTTATATTAAAATACTTTTCGCTAAATTTTAATCAAGTATATAATCCCTACAGTTATTAAGATAGTCAATACATATAGAATAACGAGTCTTGGCGCAACTACTAGACTTGGGTAAGGGGTTCATTGTAGACTTTTTGCGATTGCCTCCCTAAATTAGCCACCCTCTAAAAAATCATCAAAATCCTTTACCGCTTTTTCCAACAAAAAAGACTTTTCTCCACCCTGGCACCTAATAATGTTCCAGAACAGAGAAAAGTCTAAATATATTTAAAATCAATAATATAATAGATAGCGTGTTTAGAATTTTTCACACAACTTTATTGATTTTAGTAATCTTAGTAAT
>CAYMSC010000274.1:0-8476 GCA_964392805.1 uncultured Saprospiraceae bacterium | reverse complement strand
CGCACGTAGCGTAGCGAAGTGCGTGATTCAGTAAAAAGTGTACGGTAATGAATTATTTATTAAAGGTATCTAATAATTATGCTCCATCTCTGCAGCTATTGGGTGCATAAAATGCTGCTTAGTCAATTTAGGCTTATCTAATATTTTATAAAAAGAATGAATGTATCTAATCATTTTTTTGCGATCATATTTTGACAAATGCTCAAAGTCTTCAATCGTCTTTATTAATGCTGATTTTTTTTCTTGAAATATGGCAAATATTGGTGCCAATTCTTCCATTGTCTTTTGATGTCCTAAAAAATAACGATCGGTAATTGTCTTTACTGGAAACGAGCTATTAGGAATAGCATATTTGGTCTCAACCATTCCCGAAAAATCAAAATCATACGCAACTGGTATCATTTCCCCATTTTCCATACTAATAATTTCACTGTTTTTACAACCCGGTAATAACCAATCTGTGTTACCAATAAAAAATTGAAAAACTTGAAATAAGGTATAATCCTTCTGTGACAAATGTTCGGGTCTCATACATTTAATGTCACTCATAACCGCCCCTAATCGATGGATTAATTCTTCTCGATGTTCAATCAAAAATCCTTTAACAGCCAGTGGCTCTAAATTAGCTAAGGAATCTTTTATTTCTAAATCTATTAATTGCACCCTCAAACTTTGGTCGGTCAAGACATTATTCAATTTATAGACCAAATATTCTTTGAGTACATATTTCTGATAATCGTCCCCTGCTTTACATGGATAGACTAACTTTAATTCATTATTCTTATTCAGCTTTCGCCCCTTTAAACTTTTTTTGTAATACTTTAATTTCAAGGGCGGATTATCACATTTTTGGCTACGATATACTCCTCTTGTTTTTATTTGGATGCTATCGGTCCAAATTGCTCCGTCATCAAAAGTAATACTTGCCATTGCTTTTCGATAATTCATCCGTCGACGGTCATCAAATAACATTTTCAAATCCATCTCTAAAGATAATTTCGGTAACTTTTGTGTTGTCAAAACATCTAAAAGACTCTTTTTTTTAGGTTTTACAAAAGTAGCATCTTTAGGTGCTTGTGCCAATAATGGTAAAGTTACTATAAATAAAAACAGAGAGAACAAGAAGGATTGAATTTTCATAACTTAGCTCTTTTTTATCAAATATAAAGAAATAATTATAGACTAAGTTTATCTGTTTAACAAACAAGATTTATAATAATAATTACTATGTCTTAATCAATACAATTATTTATATGCTGTTCAAGAAAACTAATGCTTACTCCGCAGTAATTGACCATATTTCTTTTTGCCTAAATTATCGGTAAATCCATTAGCCGAACTAAATACTTCTTCCCCATTCACCAAGACATGATTAACTACACCGTCCGAACGTTTGACATACCGAAACGCTCCTTTTAGGCTAGGATGATAATCTTCAATTGGTTCTTCCGTCAAACCAGATTGCAATTTAGTCGGGTCAATTACACAAACATCTGCTCGTCGACCAATTTCTAAAGACCCTGCATCTAAGCCCAACCAATCCGAAGGCATTTTGGTCAACCGATGAATCGCTTTTTCTATTGGTAATATATCAGGATATTCCACCGACTGTCTCAACGCTTGTAAAGACCCATCATGAAATGCCATATTGACATTATGCGCACCAGAATCATTAAAACCAGGTATCGTAGATTCGTGGGCTAATAATTGCACTCGCACTTTATCTCGGTGATTTGCTGAGGTACATTTCCATATCAAATCCGTATCGTGTTCAATAATCAAATCCATAAAGTAATCTAAGCCTTCTAGGCCTTTTGCCGCCGCCAATTCATCAAAAGTTTTCCCGACAAGTGTTGTATCAGGTGCTTTTGTAACGGTCATATCTTCTAGTAAACGAGGAAAAACAGAAGTTCCTTTATGGTTCCAATCTTTTCTAAACCACTTTCTAAATTTGGGGTCTTGGAAAGCAGCTTTTCGTTCCGCAGATGTTGCGCCAATTACTTCTACCATCGATGGAAATTCCTCAAACAAAGGGGTTATGGGACCTTCTCCATAATTTAAAAACGGCATCGCTAGGGCTTGAAATTTCATATCTGCATTGAATAACTTCTTCCCTATCATCGCCCCTCTCGTTACCAATTTATAGATACTTTCGTCTGATTTTAAATCCATTGCTGCGACTACGGTCGTTTTTAATGGTTTTCTAAAAATACCAGAACTCATTCTCATTAAATGCACACCCGACATCTTATCTAAGGCATTTGGCGTAGCTTGCAGCACCCGATTATGTGCCCTCAAAATATTCGCTAAGGTGCGATATTCCTTTACAGATGCTTGCTGAGACGGGACTGATGTTCCTTTGTATTCTTTTGAAAACACCCCACTCCAACGATGAAAGGGTAGCATATCTATCGACATCCCCAAGTACCCTGCTTCCATCGCTTCCGTCAGGTAATTATTCATTTTAGTCTGTTCTGCTTTCGTTGCATTTGGACTTTTAAAACTACGGTCCACGCCCATCGCTGCTATTCGAATATTAGAGTGTCCAATAAAACTAGCCACATTGGGGCCCATTGGCAAACTATCCAAATGCTCGTAATATTCGGTCAGACTTTTCCACGTAATTTTATCTTTTATCCAGTCCGTCAATACTTGTGCGGGCATATTTTCTACTCGGCAAAATAAATCTACAATATCTTCATCTTTGCCCAAAGCAGCAGAAATAGAACAATTGCCCATCACTACCGTCGTCGTCCCATGACGCAAAGACTCCTCCAATCCCGGCATGACTTCTATTTCCGCATCATAATGAGTATGGATGTCAATAAATCCCGGTGTTACCCATTTGCCCGTAGCATCAATTTCTTTAGCCCCTTCTATCGTTGGTGCTTTATCATGAATCGCAGCCACTTTGCCATTTTGAATTAGGACATCTGCTTTTTTGCCTTTTGCGCCTGTGCCATCGAAAAAGAGGCCATTTCTGATAATTGTGGTCATGTTATAGAAGAGATTTTTTTTGTAAAAAAATTAGAAGTCAGACCGTCCATACGGACTGTCAGATGTCAGATTAAATAGGTGTACTAGAAACCATCTGACAACGAAGCGGTCTGACCTCTGACAGCAAAGCGGTCTGACCTCTTTTAAATTTATTTTCTATTCGCCCATTTTCTAGTAGACGTTGCCGTCTCTGTTGGAAAGTCAGTAGGTACTGCTTGTGTTACCTTCCCCGTAGCTACCCATTCTGCACCTCTTTGAAAGGTTGCCATAAAGCCAACGCATTCCATCGATGTTCCCATATGTCCCAAACCAGAATGAAAAATCCGTCCTTTCCCATACTCAATCGCCATTAAAAGCGGTTCGTGCCTTCCTGTTCCTGTTACTTTTTTATCCCAAGGAGGCCCATTCTTTTCCACATCTGAATAAGCCGTAGCCAATACCGTCATATTTTCTGCTGGTCCTCTCAATCGGTCATATAATTCATCATACACATGTAACCATTTTGTGGGTAAACCTTTCATAATTGGATGAGTTGGGCTTCGGGTAGTCATCACATAATCTTGCTGTGGCCCATGAGACCCACAAGGGCCTTCCGATGGGTCGTCCACTCGTTCTCCTGCATCATTATAATACACATATGGTCCAGTCTCGGTGTTTCTACCCCCCCATCCGCCGAGGCCAATCATTTTATTGTAGGCATCCCAATCACCAAAAGAATTATTGGCAGCGTGGATAACGACTAAACCTCCGCCATTTTTCATATAATTTTCAAAATTGGTTTTAGTCGCATCAGGCCAATCTGCCGCTTGCCAACCATTATTCGACACCACCACATCATAAGCTGCAAAATTGGGGTTAAAATCGGGGTCTGGTTGTGGCTTTTCAACCACTGTTGTTTTTTGTCCCGTCGGTAAAGGATATTTTTCTAGTAAAATTGGAGCATCGACTGCTTTAATACCGATAGCTTCTTGGTCATAATGTGGCCCTTGCCAAGTAAAAGCGGTTCTAGCATAATCGACCGTAAATAATCCAGTCTCTTCTAAATAATCACTCATCAACATCGTCGTCAATGGAAATACGCCATGATTATTTTGGCCGTCGATAATAAGTGCTTTTAATTTTGAGGTGCTATCAGTAGGTGTATTTGAAGCGGGTGCTTCCTTGTTTGTGGTAGAAGTGCAAGCAAAGAGCCCCATTAAGAAAAAGGGCATCAATAAGGTTAATCGTCTCATTTCAAATATTTCTGGAAAGGTAAGGAATTCAATTGAAAAATCAAATTCGCTATTTATCCGCATACCATTTCTGTACCACTTCTAGGGCTGGTTTTCCTCGAACAGAAAAGCTGGTATTATTGGCTCTTTGTGGTTCGTAAAACCATTTCCATGCAAATCCACCTGCTACCCATTTTTCTTTCCAAAAGGTTTGAAAAAAAGCTTTATATAAATTGACTTGTGCTTGATTGTTTAAAATAGCAGGGCCTTTATCATGCGTCCAAGGCTGCTTTCCTGCATAGGCAACATTGCGATAACCAAATTCCGTCAATAAGATTTTTTTATCTGCTCTTTTACTCAATTTCTTCATCTGCTTTTGAATCGACTCCCAATTTTTTAAGGTCTTTCTTAGGTCGGGTGTTTCCATCCGATTGACAGGAAAATAGGTATCTACACCAATATAATCCAGTAATTGCCAAAAGGATATTTTTTGGTATTCATCCCAATTAGCCGAATAGGTCAATGGTCCACTATAGATATTTCTAACTTTTTGAATGAGTCTCCTCCAAAATGCAGGTCGCTTAGTTGCAAATAGTCTTAATTCTGTTCCTACGGAAAACATTTCTACCTCTAAGTCTGCTGCTACTGTTGCTAATTTTATAATGTAGGCTTCATAACTTTTTTCTATTATTTGCCAATCTGCCTCATTATTCGCCGTGAAATCTCCTCGCCACTCTGCACCTTTCGTCTTATCCTTTACGCCCTTTTTATTGTTATTTTTTTTAGGAATTTGCCCTAATACAATATGAGGTTTTAGGAAAACTTTGAAACCTGCTTCTTTCGCCAATTTGATACCTTGAACATTGGCTTCTATTGTTTGCCCCCACCAATGATTAGTTGAGTCTGCCTTGAGTTTTAAGGTTGTTCGGTCTAGTATAGCCTCTGGAATCAATGCGATCCAGTCGGCATTAGAAACCTTAACACTTTCAAACATTTCCACCTTTAAATGCGGCTTCTCTGGTCCGCTAAAACTCATACCACTAATCTTTTGAGCCGTCAACTGTTCACTCCAAAAAAGAAAAATTATCCCCCAAAAGAAAATAAGTAGTAATGTTGGAAATTTATATTTAAACATGATTTCTAATTAAAAAAAGTAGTTTAGTAGTGGGACAAAAATAATACCTCTAAAAATACTGCCCTAATCCTATCACAAAACCTCGTTGCTCTGGGTTAAAAATATCTATCCCGTAGTCTACTCTCAACACCGCATTATACACTTTTTGATAGATTACTCTGAATCCGCCGCCTATAAAATGACGAAAATTGTTTGAATTATATAGATCGCTAAACTGTCCACCTGGGTTTCTCCAGGTACCTATATCTGAAAATCCAATTACTTGTCCAGCCCATTTTTTGGTTTCACGGACAGTATGTCGATATTCTGCGTTAAAAATTATTTGAGCTGTTCCTCTGTCAATACGATTACCTACTCCTCTTAAATTTACATGACTATCTACGACAAAAGGGGCAAATGGCGTATCGTTATTCGTAGCAATAGCCGCACGTAGCCGCATGGCAAAATTCCCCTTTTTGCCAACTCTACTAAAATATTTACCTTGAAATTGTAGACTATGAAACCAAGTTCGATCTAACGTATTAAATACATCTTGTAAAGTAATTCTCCATGCTCCGCCTTCTAAATAAAAAAAGTGGTAATCTAAAAAATCCTCTTTGTATTCTACTTTTGCCAACCATTTAGGCTGCGTCAAATCATCTGGCCCGGGTGGGTCTTCAAAAAATTGATTCTCGCTTTTTCCATATTCTTCAACAAAATAGGTGCCGCCAAATTCTAAATTTCGATGAAATCCAAATCTTCTAATAGCGGTTAAGCCTATTCCAGTATTATTGTAATCGTAATTGACCGTTCCTTCTGGGAAAAAAAGCGGTTCTCGAGATGCCCAACGATTTAAGCTCGCCGAAAAACCCCAATTTGTTCCTGCAATACTAGGTACTAGATAAAAAATATTACCCGAGTGACGGCGGTCATTATTTTGGTATGCTGCACTCAAAAATTGCCCTTTCCCTCTCCAGTTTATATCAGAAAAACCAATTTGAAACCATAAGTTCCCTCTGATTCCTCCAAAATTGACTATTGGTAATAAGGTTCTAACTTCCTCTACTTCAAAAATTATTTTTTGAGTGTCGCCAGTTTTTTCTAATCTGTATTGAGCATTGCCAATAGAAGCGACATTTTTCAATTTTTGTACGTCCACTTGCAATAAACTATCGGAGAAAACGCCTCCTACTTTCGATTGTATATAGTGACTTAAATAGCTCGTTTGTGTTCTTTTTAAGCCAGAAAATTCAATCTTACTAATACGATTAATAGATAGATCTTCTTGTGCGAATAAATCTTGACTTATTATACTAATACTAATTATAAAAAGTAAAATGATAAATCTATGGGACATTAATTATATAACGTTAACGTTCAATAGCGAACTACTAGAACATAGTGCAAATTTAATGGTATTTTTCGTTTTATGTTGAATGAATTTAAATTAGAGCTTGTCTAAATTTAGACAAACTCTAAAACCTTTCTTAAAAGTAATCTAGTTTACAGATTAAACCTTAAACCTAAGTTAAAGGTAGCCGCTTGTCCGCCTGTATCTTTCAAAAATCGATTCGTAAAATCGGTTACTAATAATTCTATTTCTATATCAGGTGTAAATTGGTATTTTAAACCAGTACCACCTTGTAAGAAATAATCAAAATTATCCTGCCAAAATGGAGAATATCCTCCAAGCGCATAAATCGTTGTCTTTTTATTCGGATTATAACTAAAAATTAATGTAACAGGAGTCGACCAACGATTAATACCGCCAAGGTCTTCTAATAAAACATCTAATTCTGTAAATAAAGAAAAGCTATTACCAATAGGGAAATCATTAAAAATTTGTGTATTCCAAGTTGCACCGTCCCAATCAATAAAAGGTCCTGTTCCCTGACTCCCTGTTAAGTCATCTCCAACGGCAAAAAGAAAAGCACTTTGAATAGAAAAATTTGACCATGCTTCAACTGGCGCATATCTAATTTGAGGACCAATAGCCGTCAATCCCGCTCTGGAACTCACACTAGGACCATCACTATTTCCAAATACTCGTAACGCACTAGAAGGCAATAAATCATTTCTTACCCTTCTTATTCTTGAATTAAGGCCAATATTAAATCTACTACTCAATCCATATAAGGCACTCACCGATGTTGTAAAGAAAGTAGCTCTATCTGTCAAGTTTTCTTGACTTCCTGTTCTTTGTGTATATAAATTATTAAAAATCTTTAATTCTACTGAACCTTTAGGAATGGTAGAAGAAACAATATATCGAGTAGTGTTATTTCCTCCATTATTACCAGTAGCCGCTGCCGCAACAACTGATGCGTCGTTCAAACTCCAATCATAGTCATAATAAGTAATCCTAGCGGTTGACGGAACGGTATTCGTTCGGTGTTTATTGATAAAGGAGATAATATTTCGCTTACTTCCACCAAAATCCTCTGGATACCACTTGAAAATTTGAGATAATTCAAGGTTATTTCTATCCACTTTTAAAAACGCTGGATTGTCTAATGCCAATTTAGTTTGTTGGTCTAATTGTTCGTCCAATTTCGCTGGTAAATAGGCAAAATCAGTAATCGGAGGACAACCCAATGCCCCACAAACTAATACAAAGTGTAATCTACCATCACCAAATTGCTTTAGTAATTGATTCTTCTCTAAGTTATTTAAAGTAGCCATTTCACCAGCTGTCTTTACTTTATTTCGGTCAAAAAATCCACCTCCCTCTTGCACAGAATTTGTTGGATATAATTTAGCCGCTTCGTTGATAACATGTAAGTTATAGGCATTGATATAAAAAGCTTTTTTCGTTGCATCTGATACTCCACTTAAATCAGCATTTTCAACTGTCTGAATTAAGGCAGCAAGCTCGGTATTGCCTTTAAGCCCTTTGTATTCAACCAAACTATTTTTTACTTGATCTTTAAAAAAGGCATCTGCATCATTAAAAAATTGTTGGTCAATCTTTTGCGCAAAAGTCGTGGTTGATAAAAATAAAAAAACAGTCAAAAGGTTTAATAAATTTTTCATAATAAAATTTTAAGATTTCTTGGATGTTTTGCTCTTCTTTTTACTTTCTAATTAAATAGGTTAAAGGTTATACTAGAAACGGGATAAATTTGTGAAAATTAATTTAGAAGTCAGAAGTCAG
>CAYMSC010000273.1:0-8509 GCA_964392805.1 uncultured Saprospiraceae bacterium | reverse complement strand
TTGCCAATTCACTTCCAGGCTTATCCGATGTAATAAAAGGATAAAAAAGTTGAGCAGTCCAACTATCTTTTGGGTCTGTTTGCAAACCAAATTCAGTGGGAAATTTCCTTGTGAAGGTGGCGGTACCAAATAGTTGGTCCCAAATCGTAAAGGCATTGCCAAAATTACCATTAGGGTCACTGATATTATCTGCTTTCGATTTACCATGATGCGCATAATGGAAAGAAGGGGTCACAAAAATATGTTCTATCACCCACATCAAAGGGCTTAAAGCTTTTATTTTATACACATATTCATCCCACTTAAAAGTACTATGAGAACTAGCTATAACTAATTGTTTGATGATTAATCCAATAACTGTTGCTGGAATCATACCTAAAAAAGTAAAAATAGCGGCAATCCAAACATTCGGTATAAAGAGAAAATACATAGCCGAATTTCTAAAGGAAACCATTACCCCCATTTGTTCTGCGGCGTGGTGTACTCGATGGTGCTTCCATAAAAAATTATGCTCATGAGCTGAACGGTGATACCAATATTGAGCAACATCATCCACCAGCATATAAAGAGGAACAGCCATCCAAAGGGATAAACCTGCCATAGAATAGAAGGCATCTGGGAATATCTTTTCTCCTAAATAACTAATCCCAAATAAACCGATAGCACTGGCTACTGAAACTAAAAAAAAGCCACCAATCTCCGCCATCCAATCATCTTTTGTACGATTAGAATTTTTTATATGCCCTGCGAAAACTTCTATTCCGCCAAAAAATAAAATGGTCAAAAGCACCACATATTTGCCAGTATTCGGGTTGTTGATTAATTCAGAAACCATGTGTTATATTTTATAGTTATTTAAAAATTAGTAAGGTCTTACTAATTTAAAACAAATATAATAGAAACTAGCTGGAAATAAAATTTTTGCAAAAGATATTTTAAGTTTTAAATCAAAAAATGACAATAGGATTAGGAAATAAATAAAGCCGTAGCCTTGATAAACGCCATTTTTCTTAATCGCTTAATCAAAAAACAAAGAAGATAAGCAACAACTATCAACTATCTTTTTTACTTTTGACACAATGAATTTAAAGAAATATATAACTATATTAGAATGGCTTCCTTCCTATAATAAAGGCTTTTTAAAAAATGACCTTTTAGCAGGTTTGACGGTTGGAGTGATGTTCGTTCCTCAAGGAATGGCCTATGCGCTACTAGCAGGAATGCCCCCAATATATGGATTATACGGTGGTTTATTGCCCTTGTTTTTATATGCACTATTTGGTACTTCTCGCCACCTTTCTATAGGAACAGTAGCCGTTTCTTCTTTATTGGTGCTCGCTGGTATCAGTCAAATAGCCGAACCAAATACACCAGAATATATTTCTTTAGTCATCCTAACTGGTTTATTAGCGGGCATCCTTCAAGCCTTTGCCAGTTTTATCCGACTAGGATTTTTAGCAAATTTCCTCTCCTACCCTGTCATCGCAGGATTTACTTCTGCTGCTGCTATCATCATTGCGGCAAGTCAATTAAAATACTTGTTGGGATTTGACATACCTAGATTCAGTCATTTATTTGAAACTATCGGCTATGCTTTTCAACATATTGGTGAGACCCATTTACCTACTTTCTTTCTTTGTATTAGTGGCATTGGCTTGATATGGGGGTTAAAAAAAATTAATAAAACGATTCCAGGCCCTTTAATTGTCGTAGTCCTAGGTATTTTATTAGTAAAATATCTACAGTTGGATCAACAGGGAATCAATATCGTAAAAGGCGTTCCAGAGGGTCTACCTACATTTTTATTACCAGAATGGTCAATGGTGAATATTAAACTGGTTTTTCCGACGGTCTTGACGGTAACCATCATGGGAATGGTAGAAACTATAAGTATAGGAAAAGTCTGGGAAGCCAAACATAAAACTTATAAAATAGACGCCAATCAAGAATTATTAGCTATCGGTATTTCAAAAATTGGAGGGGCATTTTTTCAAGCATTACCTACATCAGCAAGTTTTACACGGTCAGCCGTGAATAGTGAATCAGGAGCTAAAACCCAAATGTCTTCTATCTTTACTTCTCTCCTAATCGCTTTGACGTTATTATTTTTAACACCAGTTTTCTATTTTTTACCAAAAGCCATTTTAGGAGCCATCGTCCTACTATCCGTAAAAAGTTTGTTTGAATATAAGGAAGCTATCTATTTATGGAAAACTCATCGGGCCGACTTTTTTATGATGTTAGCCACTTTTTTAATAACGTTATTTTTTGGAATTGAGGAAGGTGTTTTTGCAGGAGTTTTGCTATCCGTGTTGATGGTAATGTATAGAAATGCCAAACCACATATCGCTGTTTTGGGGCAGTTGCCTAATACTACTTATTTTAGAAATGTAGACCGTTTTCCAGATGCTATTCAATTGCCTGACTGTCTTATCGTTCGTTTTGATAGTCAACTATTTTTTGCTAATGCTTTATATTTTCAAGAATTTTTCGAAGAATTAGTAGCTAATCACAAAAAATCAATCCTTAAAAGTATCATTTTGGATGCCTCTAATATTAATGCTATCGATTCCAGTGGTTTAAAGGCTATGGCAAGTACTAAAGATTTTCTGCAACGAGAAAATGTAGCTTTTTTTCTTGCAGGTGCTATTGGTCCAGTCAGAGATAGACTTCATAAAGCTAATTTGATTGATAAAATTGGGAAAGAAAATCAATTCATGTACGTTCAAGATGCCTTAGATTTTCATTTAAGCAGAAATACCAAAGCCCAAAGTTTATGGGTAGAAAGTGCGATTCAAACAAATGTAGAAGAGGAAGATGGAGTATGATTTTTAAAATGTTAGGTAGTCTTTAAACTAGACTTCTAAAAATAGCAGAGGTATCAAGGTAATTAGTAAATACTGTTTTTGCTCCTAATTTTATCAATTTTCGATTATTCGCACTATCAATACCGATAAATTTTATACTTAACTTCTTACAAGTTGTATAATCCCATTCTCCATCTCCAAAATAAATAATTTCTTCAAAATCTTGTTGGTACATTGATTTAGCCTGCTCAATGGCGTGCAAAGTAATACCTTCTCTAGTTTTATGATAATCGCTATTTGAAAATGGAATTTGATTTGGTACAAGGTTAATTACTTCTAGTTTTATTAAGGCAGCTTGTTCCCACGCGCCCGTCGCTAATCCTACTTTATAATTATTTTCGGTCACTAATTGATGAATAAATTGATTCGCCCCTAAAACCGCTTCAAATTGTTTAGGGTCTTTAATTTTTTCTGTTTTAAGATTGGCTACATGGTTATCGTGCATTCTTTGATATTCTGCTTCAGTAGGCTTTCTTTTTAATCTTTGATAGATGATTTCTTCTGTTATTCCCCAATCTGTCACATTCTTCAAATCTGCCCAAATTTGGTCTTTAATGTTCAATTGAAAAGTCTTTTCAAAAGCATTTATAAAGCATTTATCATCGACTTCTTTTGTATTAGTCAAGGTACCGTCTATATCAAAAATTATTAATTTCATCTATTTTTAATTATTTTGAACAAGTTCTAAAAAACTTTCTAAAAAAAGTGTTTTCTCTGATATTTTTGTTTATAAATTTGATATTTTGTGTTTATTCCTACTCAAAACTTGCAGCCTATCCCTTCGGGTAGCTATCTAATAATCTCCTAATCCCTTATCTTTGCAAAAAAAGTAAGTGACAGAAGAAAGACTACATAAATTTAGAAAAGCAGCCACAAGGCGTCAAAGTAATCTAACCGTTATTTTAGAGAATGTGCATGATGCACATAATTTAGGTGCGGTTTTGAGAAGCTGTGACGCTGTTGGTATCAAGGAAATATTTGTGCTTTACACTGACCCACAGTTAAAAGATAGAGAGCATATTAAACTCAACAAAAGAACTTCATCGGGTGCTAGAAGATGGGTTGATGTGCATTTATATGCAGACCCTGATGCTTGTTTTGCTCATGTAAGAAAGAATTACGATAAGATTTATTCTACCCATTTAGAAGAAGACCCTACTTCTTTATACGAATTAGAGTTGACTCAATCGGTTGCCTTGATGTTTGGTAATGAAAAAGATGGTTTGAGTGAATTAAGTTTAAGTCATTCAGATGGCAATTTTATCATTCCACAAATGGGAATGGTACAAAGTTTAAATATTTCTGTGGCTTGTGCAGTGAGTATTTACGAGGCTTTACGCCAACGAAATGCAGCGGGTATGTACACGGATAATCTACCTTCAACAACAAAAGAACAAGATGCGCTTTTTGATGATTTTAAAAATCGACAATTAACTAAAGATAAGCGACCTATTGCTAAAAAGATTCAGTAGATTTTTCTTAAATTAAATTCAAGTCTCTTTTGCGTTATTTTGTAGCATCAGATAAAAAAGCGATAAAAATCCGTTGCTAGTGGTCGAATTTATAAGTAGTTGACAATTAAAAGGAGGTTGTTTTTTCGTAAGACAAGGCGAGAGGAAGGAAATATCTTAATTATTTTGACAGAATCCGAATTTATTTTTATCGCATTCCTTATCATCTTTTCAAACGACCACCAATCCCATTATTTTGGGTATAAAAAACCTGCCCATTAATAATTTTTACTCCATCTGCAGGGTCTTCTTTTAACAATAAAGCACCATCCATATCGACATAATCTAATAAGGGCAATAAATGAGCGATGGCAGAAATGCCTATACTAGATTCAGTCATACATCCAACCATGACTTTCATTTTTAGTGATTTTGCTGCTTGAATCATTTGTAAAGCAGGTGTGTAGCCTCCACATTTCATCAACTTAATATTGACCCCATGAAAATGTTGGTAGCATTTTGCTATATCTGAAACTACTTGACAACTTTCATCAGCAATTAATGGTAAAACACAATTTTGATATAACTTTTTCATTCCTGCCCAATCTTCTTTATCCAAAGGTTGTTCTAAAAATTCAACGCCTAATTCTTTCATTGCAACCGCATTTTTTAATGTTTCGGCCACGGTCCAGGCACAATTGGCATCTATTCTAAAAATAGCCTTGGAATACTTTCTCAATGCCTTGATAATCGCAATATCCTCTTTAGTCCCTAATTTTATTTTATAAATAGGATTAGGAAATGCGCTCATCTGTTCTAACATATTTTCAATAGAACCAATGGATATTGTGAAGTTAGTTAAAGGAAGATTTTCAACTTTTAAATTCCATGCTTGATAAAGTGGCAGGTTTTGCTGTTTAGCCCACAGGTCATGTGCGGCAATGTCTAAAGCGCATAGGAGAAATGGGTAGTCTTTGAAAATAGGATAAAGCTGCTGCCAAAATTGGACGGGTGTAGTAAGGTGTAAAGTGTTTATAAATGCTTGTTGTTTTTTAAGCACCGAAAGAAATTCGCTTAAACTTTTTCCATAATAAGTAATGACTGTAGCCTCTCCATAACCTGATAAATTGCCCGCTTGTAGTTCTACAATCACCGCCTCTCGATAATGAAAAGTACCATGTGCAATGGTAAAAGGTTTTTTTAAAAGAAGCTTTAGTGGATGTATTTTTAGCTGCATAATTGAGTTTATGCTTCCAAAATAGGTGTTTATTTAAAATTATAGCTAGAATAAGCAGAGATTTTAGGCGCTATTTGAAAAGAAATATCACTAATAGCAGTTAAATTAAGATTTATAATTAACCGATTTATCAAAAGGCAATTTGAATTGATAAGCAATATCTTGGTCTCTTGATTCATCGACAATATCCAATCCATAAACTATTTTTGATGGGTCATCATAAGTCAGCGTCCCAAAAGCTCTATCCCAAATAGAAAAAATATTACCAAAATTAGTATCTGTCCAAGGTAATTCTCTATGGTGGTGGAATTTGTGCATATTTGGAGTGACAAAAACATAGCCTATAACTCTATCTAAGGTAGCAGGCATATTGATATTAGCATGAGTAAAATAAGCAAAAAATACCGTTATAATTCTATAGAATAAATAGAAAGCGAGTGGGATACCAAAAATTAAAATGGCAATCATTGCAAAAACCTCTCTAAAAACATAATCAATGGGATGGTGTCTCGTAGCAGAAGTAACATCTACTTGGGTGTCACTGTGATGCACTAAGTGAAATCGCCACATCCAATTAACTTTATGCAGTAAATAATGAACGGTATATTGTGCCATTAAATCTAAGACAGCAACAGCTATCAATAATTCCGCCCAAATGGGTAAGTCAATCATATTTAACAAACCATATTGATTGGTCGAAATCCAAACAAAAATACCCACGGTTAATGCACCAAATAGTACATTAATGGTTAAATCACTGGCTAAAAAGACAAAATTAACCCCTGCGTGTTTCCATTTTTTATAATTGAAATTCATCAAAGGTAATCCTAATTCAACAATCCAATTAACAGATATACAAATGATTACCCACATAAATTTTTGCCAGCTAGGCATAGTCTCAAAGAAATTTAAAAACGCTTCCATATCTGTTAATTTTTTTTTAAAAGCCAACTACAATATTTATTCCGATGCAATATAGGAAAAGGAGTTATATTTTTTGTTTTTATAGTGTAATTTTTTTAGCAACTAGATACTTACTTTTGTCGATAATTTTGGGGACTATACCGAAAATATACCTATTATTGTTGTTATAAATTAGCTTCTTTTAGACCTCAAAATTATCATTTATGCAGAAGAATTTCCCACATATTTTCTTTTTAGTATTGGTAATACTCGTAACTGGCACTTTTATTGGCCTGATTGGAGAGTTTATGATGGGTATTTTTTGGGCAGTTATATTGACCGTTTTATTTCACCAAACTTTTGATAAATTAAAAATAAGATTAAAAGGTAGAGAAAATTTAGCCGCTGGGCTAACCCTATTATTAATCATTCTTATTGTTATTATTCCTATTCTATTTATTGGTTCATCGCTAGTATCAGAGAGCATTTTTTATTATGAAAAGGTTAATTCGGGTGAAATAGATTTGAAAGGGAAGATAGATGAAATTAGAAATAGTATTCCCATGAGTATTGGGGTGCTAGAAGGTTATGGGCTAGATTTGGACAAAGCCAAAGAAGGTTTAAATGACTTGATAACCAATGGTTCTCAGATGGCTGCGGGCCAAGCACTTAAAATTACACAGAACTTTTTTAATTTCTTTTTACAGTTTGGCGTCATGCTTTATGTATTGTTCTTTTTATTAAGAGATGGCAAACAACTCATCCAAAATATTATATGGGTATTACCTATTGGGGATGAGAAGGAATTAGCACTAATTCGTCGCTTTGAAAGTGTGGCAAGGGCAACCGTAAAAGGTAGTTTATTGGTAGCTACTTTACAAGGCATAATAGGTGGCATTCTTTTTTGGGCGGTTGGCATTCCTGCTGCCATGTTATGGGGAGTGGTGATGATGTTTTTATCGCTTCTGCCCATTGGAAGTACCATTATTTGGCTACCTGCTGCGATAATTTTATTCTTTCAAGGAGAAATCGGTCGAGCAGTTGTTATTGTTATCGTAGGGGCTTTGGTAATTGGTTTAGCAGATAATATTTTACGACCAAGATTAGTGGGGCAAGATACCAAAATGCCAGATTATCTGATTTTGATTTCTACTTTGGGCGGCATCAGTTGGTTTGGTTTGTCTGGCTTTGTAATCGGGCCAATTATTGCAGCTTTATTTATAACAGTTTGGCAGATGGTGGGGAAGGAATTTGGAGAATAATACTTTTCCAATAATGACGAACTATAAATGATGAATGATGAATTCGTTAAATACTTCAATAAAAAATCTATGAAGCATTTTCTTTTCTTATTTGTACTATTATTACTTGTCTCTTGCCAAAAACAAGCAGGTAATATAATTCATAAAATAGCGGAAAGAAATGTTCTTGAATCTGAATTTGTTGGTTTTGGAGAAAGCGAGCAATATAAACGGTATCAGACCTTGAAGAAGACAAGTACTAAAAAAGAATTAACTCAGTTATTAAACCATGAAAATGCTACGGTAAATACATACGCAGCAATGGCATTAATTGATAAGAAGCAAATAAATCCAGTAGAATTAGTTACTGAATTTATTAAAGCAGATAAAGAAGTATCCACTTTTAGTGGCTGTATTGCATCTAATAGTACCATATTGACGGAGATTTATTATCATTATTGGAATACTTGTTTTGAAAATCCGACAGCTGATGCGTTAGAAAGAAAAATAGTGGACACCGAAGAATTGCAGGAGATGGATAGTCTCCTTTTAGTTGCCAATAAAATTCCAAACCATCTATATATCCCTATTTTAGAAAATAGGGTTTATTCGCCCATACTTTATGAACGTATATTGGAATTAGCGACTATTAATAAAAATTTTCATGCGATGAAATATGTTCATAAACATCTAAAGATGGAACATAAAGCAGAATTGATTGCTAGTCTCAACAGCTATTATAACCAAGAAGATATCCTTTCTTTTGAAAAGAAAGCCATTGAAGAAATGCTTGAATTTAAATAACCTTAG
>CAYMSC010000272.1:0-8563 GCA_964392805.1 uncultured Saprospiraceae bacterium | reverse complement strand
CAGAAGTCAGACCGTCAATTTCATTGACTGTCAGAGGTCAGATAAGCTAGGTTTAGTATACTGATTTTCAGATACTTGCATTTTTAAAGTCTGACCTCTGACCTCTTTTGTCTAGTAGTAAGTAAGTTCTCAATAGAAAATCGGTAGTACAGACTTTAGTCTGTTCGGTTTACAAGCCTTTAGACTTGTTTATATAGAAAACGGAAAAGTCTAAAGACTTTTGAACGGGACAGACTAAAGTCCGTACTACCAATTACCTTACTTCTAAAATGTCTTATAGGGCTTTGACCCCGAAAGCCAGACTCCGATAATTATCGAAGTTCTACCAATTTTTCACATTGTCCAAAACTTAGGTTAATTCATTCGTTCTGGATGCAATAATCAATTGGCTAGATGTTGAAAGATTAGATTTTGATTAATCGAGTCTTATAAAAAATCTAGGGTTTTCTTATAAAAATTATTTGAACCACAAAGGGCACAATAGACCACAAAATAATTGTCACAAAAGATAAAAAATAGCTTTTGTGAACCCCTTTTGTGTACTTTTGATTCTTTTGTGTTTCAAAATAGTTCTAATTACTCCGTTTACTTTTTTATAAGAAACCCCTTTAAAAAATCCAGTAATCTGTAAACCAATTTTAACACCAATCAAAAAACTTTAAAATGAGAAGGTTACCTATTTTCTTTGTAATTGATGTTTCTGAATCCATGGCTGGAGAGCCAATTAAGCAAGTGGAGGATGGTTTGCGTTCCATCATCACAGAGTTAAAGAGAGACCCTTATGCTTTAGAAACAGCTTATGTATCTATCATTGTGTTTGCGGGTAAAGCTAAAACTTTAGTTCCTTTAACGGATATTATTTCTTTTTACCCACCAAAATTTTCCATTGGTGCTGGAACTGGTTATGGCAATGCGCTCAAACATTTAATATCAGAAGTAGAAGGAAATGTTCGGAAATCCACTATGGAAGTTAAAGGGGATTGGAAACCAATTATCTATTTTATGACCGATGGAAATCCTACTGATAATTATATCATTGATTTGGGCGTATGGGAACAAAAATGGAAAGACCGTTCCAATACGGTTGTTGTATCAATAGGTGATAGCGCAGACCGAGAAATTCTCGGTCGGATTTCTGATAATATTTTGTCCTTTGATGATTCGGATGTTCAATCATATAAAGAATTTTTTAAATGGGTGACGGGATCTATCAAAACACAAAGCCAAAAAATTGATGAAGGGCAAAGAGAAGGAGATATTGAAATGGGAGGTTTTGATAAAAGTAAGCTCAAAAAAATCAATCCTTTTGATGAGAAGCGGCTTAAATCTTCTGATGAACAACATGTTATCTTTTTTGGTAAGTGTCAAAACAATCAACAAGATTATCTAATAAAATATAAAAAATCTATGCACGACTTAGGTAATGAGGGATTACCTGGAATGTTTGGTCGAAATTATCGCTTGGAAGGATCTTTTACCTTGGATAAAGAATATCATAACTTATCTACAAAAGAGTCTATAAATTCAGTGTCCACCGTAAGTACAGAATTATTAAGAGGTATGCCGAATTGCCCTTCCTGTAGTAATCGGTTTGCCATGTGTATTTGTCAATGCGGAGGCATCTTTTGTGTGGACGGAGGTGGTACTCAAACCTGCCCGCATTGTCGTCAAACATCCCAATTTGGCGCAGGAGGGGGGCATATGGATATAGGTAGACGACAAGGTTAAATAACGGCAGAAAAATAACTTGAAAAATTCAAAATTGACAATGACATTGAACTCATACAACCCATTTTAAATAAAGTAACAGATAATGAAAAATCCTGTTAAACCAAATCTACTGACTACCATAGATGATTTAAAATCATTAGCTATTTCCTTAAACAAAGATAATTTAATTCGCTTAGATGAAGAATTAAGCGAACTTATTCAAAAATATACTAATTTAACGACTGGTAATTCTTCGACTGATACAGAATCAGAAACAAATTTAGCTATTGTAGAAGGAAAGGAGAATCAATCAAAAGATATATTGGAAGCAGTAACTACTACCGATGATCAATCAATTTCTGCTGCGCCAGCATCTCCAATTGAGACAACGAATATACCCCCTTCAAATACGGTTGAAAAACATGATTTAGAGTCCTCTATTAATGACGAGCAAATAGTGGAAGCAGAAGCATTAAATATAGCAGAAGCTTCTATTGACGCTACCACAAGCGAAAACCCAGCAACTGTTTCAACGACTACTTCTATTCCACAAGAAATAGCAGATAATATCTCTAAAGTCGATAAAATTTCTACTGAAATTCCTGAAGAAATAAACATTGAACCTTCAGTAAAGAAAAAACAATCACTTCCAAAACCCCAATTCATGCGTGCTAAAAACGGGATGGTAGGTAAACCTTATTCTCTTTTTCTAAATGATTTATCTATCCAGATTCATGATTCTATGACAATTCATGAGATAAAAAACCTAGAATCCATTGGTCTAACTTATAATAAAACCGAATGCAAAGTTGAAGGGATACCAACGAAGGATGGAGATTATAAATTTCTTATTACTTATTCTATTGATGCAGTAGGGAAGCCTTCTTCCATAAAGTTTAGTGATAAAGAACTAGGCATTCTAATTAATCCAGATCCAAGATCTCTTTGGAAAGAAAAAGAACCGCCAGCAGATGAAATTTATAAAAAACCTCATTTTGATTATAATAATCAACAGTTTCAAGAATATAGCATAATAGCAGGTAGTCAAAGAGGCCGCTCACATGCACATGAAGGAACTTTTAGAGATGATGATTTTATATTATCTAAATTGACAGAAAATACTTTCTTTATGGCAGTTGCAGATGGGGCTGGTTCTGCCAAATACTCTAGAATGGGTTCAAAGATTGCTTGTAAAGAGGCAGAAAAGAATTTGAGAAATGCTTTACTTTTTGAAGAAGAAACGATTATTAGTGGTTTTAGAACGCATCTTTCTACTCCTGACGAAGAAGGAAAATCCTTACCTCAAGAATTAGTAAGTATTATTTATAAACTGGTTGGTGAAACGGTACAAGAAGCAAGAGCAGCCGTATTGCAAAAAGCGAAAGACGAAGGACATGAGGCAAGAGATTATTCTACTACCTTTTTATTTTCAATTATTATTAAAATTGATCATCGTTACCTACTGCTGTCTTATGCCATAGGAGATGGCATAATTGGGCATTTACAAGCTGATAAAATAAAACTATACTCTAATCCCGATGGGGGAGAATTTGCTGGTCAAACTCGATTTTTAACCATGTCAGACGTCCTTCAAACAATTAACAATAGAATAAAAGTTGGAGTAACTGAAAATCTTTCAGGTCTTTATTTAATGACGGACGGTATTACGGATCCTAAGTTTGAAACAGATGCGAATTTTAAGAAAGTTGATAAATGGAAGCAGCTGGAACAGGAGCTAGCAGAAAATTTTGATCATACCTTGCCGGTTGAAGAAGCAAAAGCCCAATTTAAAGAATGGATAAATTTTTGGTCGCCAGGTAATCATGATGATAGAACAATTGCATTTATTAAATAAGGCGCATCAAAATTAGTCAATCAAAATTCCAAAGTAAAATATATTATGATTAGGCATAAAACACTTAGTGGAAAAGAAGTAGAATTTGAAGAAAATTATTTTGCTCAAGGTGGAATGAAAGACGTGCATTGGGGCAAAAATAAATCTTATGTAGTCGCTTTTTATAGAGACAAGCAAGATTATAATTCTTTAGACCGTATCAAAAAAATAACGGGAAATTTCAGAGAACGAATCTTTAATATGGAAGGTGGGGATTATTGGAAAGACTTGTTAGTATGGCCTTATGATATTATCGAATATCAAGGGAAAACGGGTATTTTATGCCCTGTTTATAATAAGAGTTTTTTCTTTAAGTATGGTTCTGTCAATAATGACATGCTCAATATTAAAGGAAATGAAAAGGAAGGGAAATGGTTTGCAAGTGCTTCTAATCAAAACCGTTTTTTGGATAAACGAGAAAAAGGGAATTGGCGGAGTTATTTTAGAATTGGCATTTTATTAAGCCGAGCCGTCAAAAGATTGCATGCGGCAGGTTTAGCTCATTCCGATTTATCCTATAAAAATGTATTGGTTGACCCAGAGGGTGGAAACGCTTGTATTATTGATAATGATAGTTTGGTTGTTCCTGGCAAATTTCCTCCGGATGTAGTAGGTACGCCCGATTTTATTGCACCCGAAGTAATGGCAACTAGGTCATTGAAGGTAGGAAACGCTGATAAAAAATTACCAAATATAAATACGGACAAACATGCCTTGGCAGTACTGATTTATATGTATTTGTTTTATCGTCATCCCTTGAGAGGTGGGAAAATTCATGACCTTGATCCTCAGATAGATGAAGAATTAGCAATGGGGAAAAAAGCCTTATTCGTTGAACATCCTACGGATAAGTCAAATAGACCTAATCTCAAAGAGGTCAAAAAAAGTAGCTTGCCTTGGGCGGATGTTGATAAAATCCCTTATACCGTAGCTGGCCCTTATTTAAAGGCTTTATTTGAGCGATCTTTTATTAGCAGTTTGCACACTCCTACCTCCAGACCAATTGCTAATGAATGGGAAATAGCTTTGGTCAAAACTTTAGATTTGATGCAGCCTTGTCTGAATAATTCTTGTGCTCAAGAATGGTTTGTTTTTGATAATACAACGAGTCCGAAATGTCCATTTTGTAATACACCTTATAATAAACAACTACCGATATTAAATTTATATTCCGCTAAAATAGCAGGAAAATTCCGTCCAGATAATCATCGAATAATGGTTTATCACAACCAATATCTATATCAATGGCATGTAGACAGAACGATTTTTCCGAATGAACGATTAAAACAACAACATAAAAAACCAGTGGGCTATTTTGTTTTTCACAATGATAAATGGTTACTCATTAATCAGACGTTGGATAATTTAAAGGATACCACCAATGATAAAATAATTCCTAGAGGACAATCCGTTGAACTAGTAGAGGGGACACAATTACTATTTTCGGATAAAGATACTGCTAGATTGGCAGTCATTCAATTAGTCAATTAACTTTCAAAACTATAACAAAAAATGTTACTACACACTATTTTAATTATTATCTGTTGTCTAATTATTTGGAGAGCTAGTGATGGCTTTGAAGTCGCTTCTGAATATATTGGTAGAAATCTAAATGATGGCGTTCGAGGAGCGACTATCAATGCGATTGGTAGCTCTATGCCAGAATTATTTACTACTTTTTGGTTTTTATTTGTCCTACATAACCGAGATGGGTTTGCTGGTGGAATTGGTACGACTGCGGGTTCGGCTATTTTTAATGGGATGATTATTCCAGCAGTAGTTATATTAGCGGTCATCGGGTATGGGCTCGCAAAACGGGTGACCGTATCGAAAAAAGTAATTCTAAGAGATGGATTATCTCTTATTGCTGCTGAAATAGTGCTTATTTTTCTAATTGGAGGGTCTACATTAGAATGGTGGCATGGTCTAATTTTAATGTCTGTTTATGCTGTTTATGTAACGATTATGCTAACTACTATGAGTGCTAATGAAGGAGAGGAGGAAGAAGAAGAGGAAGAGGAGGAGGAAGGAAATGATGAAAAATCTTTTCTTATGTCCTTGTTAACATTAGATTTAGAACCTGTATTTATTAGAAATGGTATTAATAGTACAAATGCTTGGGCATTATTAATTGTTTCCATGATGATTATCGGTTTATCTTGTGCTTTATTGGTTTTCTCTTGTGAAGGATTAGCTTTAGGTATGGGTATCCCAACTTATTTTGTCGCAGTCATTTTAGCCTCAGCAGCCACAAGTGTTCCAGATACCATTATCTCTTATCGAGATGCTATGGCAGGGGAGTATGATGATGCGGTAGCTAATGCACTTGGAAGTAATATTTTTGATGTATGTTTTGCACTTGGATTACCACTTTTCATTTTCACCTTAATCTATGGCCCTATTTCTATGGATCCAGGGACTATTGAAAATATTACTGAATTAAGGATTATTCTTTTGATTTCGACTATACTCGCTTTCCTTATTTATATAATTGGTGATGGTATGGGAAGAATAAAAGCATTTCTATTATTGGCTATTTATGTTGCCTTCACCATTTTTATTATCAATAAAGCGATGGGGGCTTCCTGGGCTTTAGAATTTGGAGAATACATTCGTGGGCTTTTACCAAATTAGAATGAGCGAGTTGATACTTATTAGATAATATGTTTGCCAAACGATGAACTATAAATGCTGAATTGACATTTCATCGTTTGGCGACCATATGGATTAGATAATCAGCTTAAAAATTGATAATTGATTTTTCTCCCTTTTTCCCTCCGTTCTAATTTTTGACGTAATTCATCTTTCAAAATTAGCGAACATATTAGCTATAAAAGCCATTCTAAAATTTTATCCGCTCTCCATCCTTAGTCCCTCGATAATAATTATTTCCTTCTATTAATAATAGCTCTCCATATTCTCCTAATTTAATACTAGAATCAACGCCATATACCTTGCCGTCATACAATTCCACAACGGTTTCATTGGAACAATGGCCCACTACAATATGCTTAGAAGAGATACCAGAAAGGATACTCGATATTTCTTTGTCTGGCAAATCATCATAAAAATAGCCTCGATACCAAACTGGACCATGATCGCTAAAATAATGGTAAGAAACGCCACTAGAATCCAGTTCTGCTTCTGGTATATCAATGGAATTACTCATAATTTCATTAATTTGTACTCTGTTATAGGGAGTCTCTAAAAATTGTTTGGAAATACCTCCATGAACAAAAGTGTTATCATTGATTTTTACAATGGTCGATTTAGACCTCAACCATCTGCCCATCACGGTATTTTTACCATATAAATCTGGATAACTAATTTTCATCAAACCAGAAGTAATGAGGTAGTTTCTATGGATATAACGCAAATCTTTACTAAAAACCAAGTATTCATGATTGCCCAATAAAACATGGACTTTTCCGCCTGCTTCCTTAGCTTGGTCTTCCAATTTATAGAGTAGCCACAGCGTTTCATTGACTTTTTCGCCCCTATCAAATATATCTCCTACGATGATTAGATGTCCTTCTCCATAAATCCAATTTTCCTCCGCATCAATTATCTGATGGTTGGTTAAAATTTCTACGGCTAAGTCATGTTGTCCATGAATGTCACTCAAAGCAGCAATTTTCTTTACTTTTTTAAACTTTGACTTTTCTTGTTTAAATTTTGTTTGGTAAGCATCTTTTGGCAGCTTTTTAATAACCACTTCTCCATTGACAATCCGCTTTTCGACCAATTCCTCTCCTTCTATAAAAATATAGGGACCATCGTTTAGAAAGCTAAAACGATTTGCCTTAGTTGTCTTAGCTGGCATGCTGTCTTTAACCGTTGAAGTGCTATCTATTTCTTGACTTACTACCCAAAATGGCATCAAGAGCGCTGCGATTAAAATTATTATTTTATATTTCATTTTGTATTAAATTTTTCTTTAAAACAACAAGGAATAAAATTAAGTTGAATAAGTACTAAATTTATTATTGGATAAAAAACTTATGAAACTATCTGAAAGCGCTTTATTATAATTCATGTTTCTTTTTTAGTGTATTATTAAAAGTTTCTTCATGTAATTTTAACCTCTTTTGCTCATTTTCAAAAGCATGGCCTTGGCGGTTGTTGAATTTGAAGTTTACATTTCCTCCTTCTTAAACTAACCCCAAAGCCTGTCCTTTCTTCACCAATTCCATCAAATTCTTCACTTCTAATTTCTTCATCAAATTAAAACGATGTGCTTCAACTGTACGCTTGCTTTTGCCAAGTTCATCCGCAATTTCTTGATTTGTTAAACCAGAAGCAGCTAATTTAAGAATTTGCATTTCTCTTTTGGTTAAAGAAACAGTGGGCAAATTGCCTAAAGGAATGGCTGGCTTTTCTGGAACTATGGCTTTGTCCTTTTTTCGATATCGATTGATTAAATATTGAGAAATATCTCCACTAAAATAAAGTCCATCATTGCAAACCGTTTGAATCCCTTTTAAAAATTCATCCCTACTTGCATCTTTTAATAAATAGCCATGTGCTCCTGCATCAACAGATTGTAAGACGTATTCTTCGGAATCGTGCATAGAAAGCATGAGAAAACGAGTAGCTAATCCCTCTTTAGCAAGTATTTGGACCAATTCAATGCCTGTCATTTGTGGCATTTTTATATCTATAATTAATAAATCTGGTGGGTTGTTTTTTACTTTTTCTATAGCTTCTTTAGCACTTGATGCTTCTCCAATTACTACAAGATTCGTTTCGTCTTCTAATAATGATTTAATGCCTTGTCGAACTAAAGCGTGGTCATCGACCAACATAATATTTATTGTTTGTGTATCCGCCTCCATAATTATACTTAATTTATCCAGTTGAATTACCGTAAAAATACTTAAAAAAGAGAGAGTATTATAATTTTTTTGGGATTATTTAGGTTGGGGGTAGGAGGTTAATGAGGTAATGAGGGTAATGAGG
>CAYMSC010000271.1:0-8572 GCA_964392805.1 uncultured Saprospiraceae bacterium | reverse complement strand
AAGTCGTAATTGCTTTATCAAATTCGAAGCTAGGATTCTTTAGCTTGATGATTTTAGTGATTAAGTTTTTCAGCATGATTAAGCAATTTTTAAATAGTGATGTAAAATTGTTTGTAGGGTATTTTGTTTGTCTACATTCTCAATGTGTATATATTTTCCTTTCCGATTCCTTGAAAAATCTTTAAATAGAGATAAATACTTTTGTGTTAATTGAGTGATGACCGAAGGAGATAACTCTTTTTTTCTTTTGGCAATTGTAGCCGCATCTGCGTATAAGAAAAAATTCAAATCAGGTTTAGCAACAAAGGCATATAAAAACTTAGGAAGGGTAGGAGACATATTGATATTAGAGCGTTTTCCATCAATTATAAAGTCAAAATAATATCTATCATAAACTACGGTGTAGCCTCTAACCAAGTATTTTGCCCAGATATAAAACTGTCCTAATAGATAATCAATGTAGTAATAGCCGAATCTTAAATAGGAGGACACTTTACTGTTATTGTCGCCTTGTCTTGGTAGTCGTTCAACCGATTTTTGTTCCGCCTGCTGTTTGCCATATTTCCAAGCGCTAATGATAGGTAATAAAGAAGGACGGTGCCTAAGCACTACCATTTTTTTCCTGTATTTTCCCCCCAGTAAATACAGGATGTCATTGATGATGGTGCTTTTTCCCGCACCGTCCACTCCACTAAAAGTCATTATTAGACCCCTTTTATGGGTTATTTGCGAACAAATTCCTTTTGCATAAGCCACACTGTTTTTTAGCTTATTTATAAATGAATTATCGCTTAACAATTTTAAAAAAGTAGTAATTGCAATTTTGTGTGTTGAGTTAAATTGGGTAGTGCTTGCTAAGTTTTTATAACAAGTATTGTATTTAAAATTAAATTTATCCAAGATATAAAACTGCTCTTGTTGAGTTAGGTTATTAAAGTGTAAAAAGTATTTTTCTGGAAGCCCACTATCATTTAAGAGGTTAAACAATAAGGTATGTTCAAATAAAAGGTAGGAAGGATAAGTTTTGATACCTTTTAGGACTATACTATTGTCAAAAACTTCTTTAGTGGTTAAGTAGACTAAATCTTTTCTGATAAATTGATTTAATAAATCAACCTGTAAAAAATCACCATTTTTAAAGTATAAGTAATAATGCGTTACGCCTACAAATGCTTCTTTTTCAACTTTAGAAAAAACAGTGGAATCCCTAATGAAAAATGCAATCTTATCTTCTAGCTCTTTAGTAATGAGCATATCTAAATCACTTGTTTCTGCTAATTGAGCTAAGTCTTCTCCCATCCATTTTAACAATACATATTGCTCATCTGATAAGGATTTAAATAAAGATTGAATAAAGTTATTTTTTTCTATTGTCATTTTTCATATTATTTGATGGATATAGTTCCAACGAAGTGCCATTTTTTTAATTCATTGATAATGAGTGGTTTAGGTTGTAGTTGCTATATGGATTATTCCCAGTATTAGAGGAGTATTCCAAAATTGGGAATTGGTCTAGTTTTTGTCCTAATTATTATTGTTCAATATCAATTTCTTGTTTGAATGCTTCGTCATACCCGATTTAGAGTGAACGGAGCTTAGGCATCTTGCTTAAGTAACCCAATTGAGGTAACTTCTCAAGCTAGAAGCATGAGCTACGATTATTTGACCTTATACAGGAATGAGCGAAATTCTTTTAGCCAATATTTCTAAACTACACCATGAAAAAAAATAATACCCTTACTAGAATCTTTGTAGTAGAAGACGACTCTATGTATCAGCGGATGATAAAATATGTAATGGAGTTAAATCCAGACCATGAAGTCCATGTATTTTCCTCTGGTCAAGAATGTTTGCAGCAATTACATTTACAACCTGATATTATTTCTTTAGATTATACTTTGCCTGATATGACAGGGGAAGAAGTGTTAGAAAAAATAAAAGAATTTAATGAGGAAATAGTGGTAGTTATTTTGTCTGGGCAACAAGATATATCCACAGCGGTCAAACTATTGAAAAAAGGGGCTTATGATTATATCATCAAAGATGAAGAAACCAAGGACCGCCTTTTAAATGCGCTTTCTCATATAAAAAAGAACCTCAATTTACAGAAAGAAGTAGCACACCTTAGAACACAATTAAACACCAAGTTCCAATTTGACAAGTCGATAATTGGTACGAGTAAGGCGATGCAACGCATTTTTCAACTATTAGAAAAAGCAGTTAAAACTAGTATTACGGTTTCCGTAACAGGAGAAACAGGAACAGGGAAAGAAGTGGTTGCCAATGCTATTCACCATAATTCCAATAGAAAAAAAGGTCCTTTTGTAGCAGTAAATATGAGTGCTATTCCAAAAGAATTATTGGAAAGCGAATTGTTTGGCTATGAAAAAGGAGCATTTACAGGTGCGAATGCTCGTAAAAAAGGGCAGTTTGAGCTGGCAGACAAAGGAACACTCTTTTTAGATGAGATTGCAGAAATGGATTTAAACATTCAAGCAAAATTGCTCCGAGCCATTCAAGAAAGAGAAGTTAGAAGAGTAGGAGGGGAGCAATCCATCAAATTTGATGCACGAATTATTATTGCCACCCACAAAGATTTAGCAGAAGAAGTGAAAAATGGGAATTTTAGAGAAGATTTATACTATCGGCTATTAGGTCTAAATATTCAGTTACCTCCTTTGAGAGAACGTGGGAATGACATCATTTTACTAGCACAGCATTTCTTAAATGATTTTGCTAAAAAGAACCAATTAGGTAAAATGGCTTTTTCTAAAGGGGCAAAAGCCAAACTATTAGGTTATTCCTTTCCAGGTAATGTTCGAGAGTTGAAAGCGGTGATTGATTTATCGGCAGTGATGGCGATGGACAAAATTATCGAAGCGGAGGATGTGCAGTTTAATAGTATTCGAAAAGAGGTTGGTTTTCTAACCCAAGAAATGACGATGGAAGAATATAAACATCGAATTATTCATTTTTATCTGGATAAATATGGCAAGGATGTATTGTTAGTAGCTAAGAAATTAGATATAGGAAAATCGACTATTTATAGAATGTTAAAGGAAACAGAAACGATGGTTTAAGAATTTTTTTTATGTTAAAAATAGTAAATATTTCTTTTGAGCATAGTTTTTGTGACAGGCTAAATATTAGTCCCTCCTACTTTATGCTCCTCATTCTTTTGTATTCCCAGTAAATTTTTAGTCTAATCAAAAACACATTAAATGAAAGGAATTGTATTTACAGAATTCTTTGAGATGGTTGAACAAGCCCACGGTTATGAAATGGTTGACCAACTAATCATGGATAATGATTTACCATCTGGTGGTGTTTATACGGCCATTGGTACTTATGCACACAAAGAGATGGTTACCTTAGTCGTGGATTTAGGGAAAAAGACAGCAACTTCTGTTCCCATCTTATTACATGCTTTTGGAAAACATGTATTTGGTACTTTTGAAAAAGGGTATCCTATGTTTTTTAAAGGTGCTAATAACGCCTTTGATTTTTTAGAATCTATTGAAAAATATATTCATGTAGAAGTAAAGAAACTCTATCCTGATGCACAACTTCCTCGTTTTACCACCAGAAGAATCGACGATAATACATTAGAAATGATTTACCATTCTGAAAGAAGTATGGCTGATTTTGCTTTAGGCTTAATCGAAAAAACGTTTGAACACTATGGAGAGAAAGCAACAATTAAAAGAGAAGATTTGGTAGAAAACGGTAGTGAAGTTCAATTTTTAATTGAGAAAATAACTTAGTCTTATCAAGAGAGGTCAGAAGTTAAAGTCATAGAAATGGCGATCTGACTTCTTATCTATATTATCATTTTTTCTTTGATGCTCTTTTAATAAAACCGATTTAAATGGACGAGATAAACTTATTAAAAAGACGAATATTAAGAGAGCGAATGGCTCGTAAGGAAGCTGAGCTAATCTTAGAAAAAAAAGCATTGGAATTATATGAAGCTAATGAAGGTTTACGGCAGTTAAACGAAAACTTAGAACAGAAAGTAAATCTAAGAACCCAAGAACTCGCAAGAGCAAAGGTAACAGCAGAACAAGCTCAAAAGGCTGAGCAACAGTTTTTAGCCAATATGAGTCATGAAATCCGTACGCCAATGAATGCGGTAATTGGTATGACCCACCTACTTTATGAAACCTCCTTGAGTGACACCCAGAAAGAATATATTGATGCCCTAAGATTTTCAGCAGATAGTTTGATGGGGTTGATTAATAATATTCTAGACCTTTCCAAGATAGAAGCGGGTGAGCTAGATTTTGAAGAGCGGAGTTTCAATTTAGAGCAGATGCTCAAGGGCTTACAGCGAACTTTTCAGTTTAAAGTTAAAGAAAAACCAGTAAGTGTCGATATAGCGATGGACGAACGGATTTCTAATTTAATAATTGGTGACCCAACTCGTTTAAATCAAATATTGACTAATTTATTGGGCAACGCTAGTAAATTTACCCATAACGGAACTATTGGGGTAAAAGCCATTTTGCGGGAAGAGGTAGACGAGAATTATTTGATAGAATTGCAGGTGCATGATACTGGTATTGGTATCCCAGAAGATAAATTAGAGATAATTTTTGAAAACTTTAAACAAGCAGATATCAAAGTCACCAGAAAATATGGTGGAACTGGGTTAGGATTGACCATCGTTAAAGAGTTGGTAGAAATCCAAGGCGGAACTATAAAAGCGGAAAGCTGTCCTAGAAAGGGTTCCGTATTTAAGGTGGTGCTGCCATTCGGAAACTCTGGCGTAAAAGCTATAGAAAAACCTAGAATCTACGAAAAAAATCATTTACAACTTAAAGATTATTTAAAGGACCAATACATTTTGGTCGTCGAGGATAATGATATGAATCAAAAGTTAATTACCAAGATTTTGGATATTTGGGAGTGCACTTTTGATATAGCAGTTAATGGAAAAGAAGCCATCGACTATACTATGAGCCATAAGTATGACCTCATTTTGATGGACATTCACATGCCTGAAATGGATGGCGTAGAGGCGACCAGAGCGATTAGAAATTCTACAAAAAACATCAATCAACAAGTGCCTATAATTGCCATGACAGCAGCGGCGCTTTTGGATGAAAAAAAGAGAGCTTTAGCCGCAGGAATGAACGATTACTTGACCAAACCATTTTCTCCCGATTTGCTTTTGGATAAGATTGGGAAAACAGTTGGTTTTTACCCGCTCCAAATTCCAGAAATAAGCGTTAAGGAACAAACCACGAGATTAGAACAGCCTACCATCAATTTTGATTATCTCTATGAATTTAGTAATGGCGACCGACTTTTTGTGAAAGATATGGTGGAGACTTTTATTAAAGAATCACCCAAAGCATTTGAAGAATTACATCGTGCATACGAAAGAAAAAATTGGAAAATAGTTCACAAAAGAGCACATAGTTTAAAACCTAATTTCATGATGTTGGGTATGAAGGCCCAAGAAGAAACGGCAGCTCAAATTGAAATGATGATTAAAAATGAAGAGTATCAAGAAGAAACTATTTTAACGTTAATCAAGGGGCTGGAGTTGGCTGCGGTGCAGGCTTATCCCATTTTACACCAGAAATTGACGGAGATTTAATAGCTGTAAAGAATAACCTGATAGCTAAATAAGTCCCTATAATTAGTACAATGGCAAAACCCATAGAATTAATTAATTCGAAATAGAAAATAGTGGTTAAACTTAGCATCCAAGTAAATAAGAAGCAACTAGCTTCCACATGAGATTTTCCACTATCCGTTAATAAATGATGAATATGCGTTCTATCTGCTTGAAATGGAGATTGTTTATTACTCAATCTCACTACCACCACTCCAAAGAGGTCTAATATGGGTAAAGCTATTAAGGCAAAGCTTATCGGAATTAGATTTGTATAAATTGTTAAGCTCATTGATAAATTCCAAACTTTTAAAGTAAAAATAGCTAATAGAAAACCTAATATTGTTGACCCATTATCTCCCATAAAAATAGCTGCCTTTTTACCGAAATTGTACCAGAGGAAGCCCATTAATGCACCTGCGTATGCTAAAGCCATAATGGCTAATTCAAATTGTCCATTGGTATAAAAAATTAGAGCAAAGACACTTGCTGCAATCAAACCTATTCCACCAGCTAAGCCATTTATTCCATCTAAAAAATTCATTCCGTTTATCATCAAAACAATAAATCCGATGGTCAACCCATAAGTGATTAATGGAGGGATTCCACTTTCCATAAACTGGAAACCAACTAAGTAAGCAATATTTGCTACTAGGAATTGGGTTAATAAACGCCTCTTGATACCTATATTTTTTAAATCATCCCACAAGCCGATTCCTAACAATAAAAGACAAGCTAATAAAATGGCATATCCTGAATAGGAAGACTTAATAAAAATCGCAGAGCTTAAACCAAAAGTCAGAAAAATTGGAATCCCACCTAGTGCAGATACTTTTTCCACATGAATTTTTCTTACATTATTTTCTTCGTAAAAATGTTGTTGTTTGGCTAGTCGAATGGTGAAATAAGTCCCTAACTTACTGCATAAAAAGGCAAAAAGAAGGATTTCTATTAATAATGATAATTCCATTTTATTGACGTTTATTATTTATGAAAGGCTTATCTGTTCCTAATATTGAATAAGGAGGGGGCATATTTTTTGACGCTGAGAGACGTAAAATAGCTCAAGGCAAACATCATCTCTCGGTAATTAATGCCATGAGAAATAAAATGATTCTGCGTGTTTTTGCCGTCGTTAGGAATCAAATTATGTATGATAAAAATCTTAACTTAAATTTGGATTAACCATAGAAAACACAAAGGAGAGACAGAGTACACAAAGTACTGATTTTCTGAATTTTACAACTTAGTGCGCTTTGTGTCTTCTCCGTGAACTCTGTGTCCAAATCAGTTTTGTATAGTAGTAAATCATTCAATCATTCAAAATTGACGTTTATTAACTAATTACAATTTCTTAATTAGCTATTTGAATTCGAGGGAGGGAAGTAGACGCAGTAGGGGCAGTTTTTTGTGTTTTTCCTTGTACGGCATAAGCATACTTTTGAGCAATAAAAGACCAAGTATATCTTCTATCAGCTATTGATTTCATGCTAGCACCCAAATTTTGTAAAGCTGCATCATCAACACTTATCAGTTTATCTAAAAGTTCTTCTTTTGTCTTAAAATATACACCTGCAAACTCTGTAGTAACTTGATTGTAGATAACATCATAAGCGATGATTGGCAAGCCTAAATACATAGCTTCTACCAAAGAAGGATTGGTGCCACCTGCGCTATGACCGTGGATATAAACCGAACAGTTAGAACGTAAAGTATTTAATGTTGTTGGCTCATAAATAGGGTCTAATAAGTGTATATTAGATAGGTGACCATATTGCTTGATTAAATCTTTTCCATATTGGCTGTGAGACCAATTACCAACCAAAACAAGTGGTCTATTTTTTATGGTTTTAAAAGCTTCTAATACTACATGAATATTATTTTCAGGCTCTATTCGACAAACCTTAAAAGCGTAGGGTTTATTTAAAAATGGATACTTTTCTACAAAAGCAGGTTGAATTTTAACTGGAGCTACATGGTCTGCGCCATATTCAATTAGCCTACTTTTTATACCATAATTTTCCGCTACATAATCTTGCAAACCTGCATTATCTGTAATAATCTCATCCGAAAATTTTACCGCCATCTGTTCACTGAAAATGAGGAATTTTTTAATCCAACCATCCCATTTGGCTCGTCTCCATTCCAATCCGTCCACATTTACGATGATTCTTTTATTGGTGAATAATTTTACAAAAGGTAAAAATATACAACCAGATACGCCTAAAATCAACAACACATCGCAAAAAATCATAGCGTGTAGCATGGACAAAATATCATAAGGGATACTTTGTGCGCCATTTGCTTTTAATGGGATATATTTAATGCTGGCTCCTTTCCAAGTTTTTACTCTTTCTTTCTTTTTATAACTCTTACTGCTACTATATACTGTTAAATCCATTTGTTGGCCTAGATTTTCAACTAGCTGATGTGCTAAAGTTTCAAAACCTCCATACTTTGCTGGAACGCCTACTGTACCGATGATGCCTACTTTTGTTTTTTCCATTTTTCTAGATTTATTAGTTTGGTATATACTAACCTTATAATCCTAGAAAGTGCCATTATGATTAATAGCTGAAAATGAATTAGTTATAAATGTTTTATTTAAAACATTGATTTTTTTTTGGGAATTTTTCCAAAAATGGGACGGGGTATTTCGAGTATTTCTTTGATTTATTCAAGGCTAAGGACAATAGGTAGAAAAGCCTTCAGGCTTTCCTGTCTCCGACCTTCAGGTCGGGTTTGGCTAATTAGAAACCTGTTTTTCAGCCCTAAAGGGCTTTGACGGGAAAGCCTAAAGGCTTTTCTACCAGTTAACCTCATTTCTCTACAGCTTTGAATTAATAACTGATGTTACGCACAAGCACCAAAGGTGCGACATATATTAACATGGGGCGAAAGTCCTATGGAATAAGAATGCGGAAAAAATGCTAGCTCTGAAGGAGCGAC
>CAYMSC010000270.1:0-8578 GCA_964392805.1 uncultured Saprospiraceae bacterium | reverse complement strand
CTTAAATTCCCTTCATATTCGGGAGTATTCGCTTGCGAAAAAGTAATAGCGTCCAATTGGGTCTTTTCTATAAAACGCCATGCTTCATTAGTTGGAAATTCAGTAATTATATTTAAAATCAGTTGTCTTAATTGTACTAAATCAAAAGCCGTAATAGACCCTGATTTATTAATATCCATTGCAATATATTGACGAACTACATCAAAAGGAGTCATTCCTAATATATGTCGAGCACCTAACACCCAATCAAATGTACTGACCCCGTTCAAAGGATTATTATCCATAAAGTCGAATTGAATTGTTACATTTTCTGTACTAGGTATATTTTCTATACTATAATTTCCTTCCTCATTGGTGACCGTAGATAAAGTGAAATCGCTATCACTAATCCTAACGGTCACATTAACCAACGGATTTAATCCATCAGAAATATTTCCAGAAAGACTCGTATTTTGAGCATTTATCGCAAGTGATAATAAACAAAATATAAGGACTAAGTTATTTTTTATAATAAACATCGTTTTTCAATTTTTTGATTTTAAAAAATGGTTTTTTAATAAAAGTAAATTAACACTTACCCTATTCCGTCTTTATAACCAATTTACCATTACCTACGAATACGCCATCTGCTTGCACCTCAAATAAATACATACCCGATTGCAAATCTCCCCTTTCTATACTTAATTCATTGCCAGAAAATTCATACCTTTTCACCTGTTTTCCTTGCAAATCATACAACTGGAATACCCCATTTTGAATAGCTTCCTTTTCAAATCGAATAATGGCATAATCTCCAATAGGGTTTGGATGAATACTTAATTGAATCGGCGTTAATAATTCATCAGTAGTAGAAGTGACAACTCGTAATTCTATAAAATCAAGGCCTATCGTGTGAAAATAAGTGTTCGTGATGATAGGTTCATTAAAATCAAAATAGATGGCTGCACTATTTTCTATTACACTCCCGATAGCAACGTCGGGTTGCTGCTGTATACTAAATTTAAAAAATCCGTGTGAGCCAGGTTCATTAATATTGCTATCGGGGAGCATAATATTTTCAAAACTATATTTCAAAACATTGGAGTCCACTATTTCTAAGGCATATGGGTGACTGCTTACAAGTGGTACAAAAGTGGAGACATCCAATAAATCTGAAAGCGTGTCTAAAACAATGATGTTAAATGCAGTATCCGTTCCAGTATTTTGAAAACGAATTTTGTAAGTCAAATCTGTATTAGGTTCTATACGATGTTCCGATTGATAGCCTGCTGGCGCAGCATTTTTATCATTCGGGTCAAAAGCACCTCTATTCTCTTGGCAATCGACATCTTCAAATTGGTTTTCGTCTCCTAAGCCAAACATAGTAATCATGCCAGTGCTAAAAGTGCCATCCTCCTTTGTGCCACAACCTTCTACCGCAATTGTCAAATTTTGCGCTATCGGATGATTTGGCACTTGTGGCGTTTCTAGTCTGTAAGTAGTTCCGTTGGCAGCAAATTCTAAGGTTTCCGTTTCTCCACTTTGCAATTGGAATGGAGTAAAATTATCAGACCTTAACATAATCATATCTTGAATGACGATGTATCCTTGTTCTACATCCATATTGCCATCGCCTATGTTTTTAATCCTAAATTGCAAAATACCTTCGTCTTCTTTACATTCACTTTCTAGTTCCAAATTAGCCTCTGACCAACTAGCAGAAGGTGCTTCGCATATCATATTTGGAAATACTCGTGCCGTTACACAGTGTGTTTGTCCTAAAACAGCCTCTTCACAGTCCACATTAATCGTAATAGAAAATTGTCCACACTCATTAAAACCCACCGTTCCAATATCAAAACGATATACATCGGTATCAACCATCGTTCCGGTGATGCTACTAGTGACAAATTTAAACGCTGGATCTAATTGCACTTCAACAAAAGCATTCTCCGCAGCAATCGTCCCATTATTACAGTATTGAACGAAATACGTATTATCAAAACAACGTCTTAGGAATGGGGTCGAAATTTCAACGGACATACTAGGGCAATCTAGGGCTGCTTGTCCTGTAAAAGCAATACTGACTGCTTCTGTCGCACCTTCTAAAATGGAAACGGATTGAATGGGTTCACAAATTGAAAACAAATTATTCGGTGGAGGGATAGCCTCTACTTGGTATTCTCCAAAAGGTAAAAAAGCTTGAAATAAACCATTTTCATTGGTTATTTTAAAGCGACTAGATTCTCCATTAATACGAATTGACCAATCTTTTAATCCTTCTTCCGCATCGTCTAACATACAATTATCATTCTCATCAAAAAGAACTATACCTTCTAATAAACGCCCCGTTGTCACAATCTCCATATTACTAGCCGCTAGAAAAGCTTCTTGAGCAGGGAATTTGACAAACTCAATTTTGGTAGGGGTATTATCAATAAATAATTGGGTAGGTACTTCTGATAATTTATCGAAAACAATAGCAAACAATTCGCTATCATTGGGTAAGCTTACGCCTTGTAAGGAATTATGCGTCCAAAAAAGTGGTAATTCACCACTAGCAGCCTGTAGCGTATTAAAATTAGTTTCCGTCATATCTTCCAAACTCAATGCGCCTAATGACTTAAATGCTAAAATGGTTGGGTCCCAATTTAAGGTAAATTGCATCCCTATTATTTCTTCAAAATTGTTAGCCGTTAAGACAACAATGAGTTCATTTTCGGTATTGGTAGTAAAGGATTCTGCATTAATTTCCACCTGTGCTTTAAGTGTAGTGGTAAGATTACACACTAGTAATAATAAGATTAAGAGGTTGGGAAAAATTTGCTTTTTCATAAAGGGTATTTTTTGGAAAAGTAACTTCATGGGTGGTCAGTTTTATAAATTGTTTAATGATTAATGTCATCACCAATTTTGAATCTAGGATACTGTGCAAAAAATAACATTTATACATAGATTAAATTTAAATAATTATGTATTTGCTTTTGACGATATTCATTATTCAAAATTGGAGAACATGATATAAGGTGATAAAATTTCTTACCATACAAAAATCCATAATAAGTACTTGCAAAACAAAGACAATATGAGTAATTTGTAACATAAAATTAATAAAATAAAAATTATAAAATATTGATATTCAATATTTTATATAAAATTTTGCAACAAAAATAATATAAATCACCTTTGAAAAATCACAAATTATTTTCTTTATTCGCCCAATTATCCGCTCAAGAAAAGCGAGATATAGAAAAATTTTTGCAAGCAAAGGTATTTAACAACCGTAAATTAGCCTTACAACTTTTCCAATTTTTGTTAAAAAATCGACGAATTCCTCCTACTAAAGCAGCTATTTTCAAAGCTCTTTTTCCCAAGGAAAAATATCAGGATGATAAAGTTCGACTTTGCATGAGTCAGTTGGTTAAAAAAATAGAAGCTTTTTTAGTTTATCAATATCAACAAAAAGAGACAATTGCCAATGCTAAAATATTAGCCAAAATCTATCGCAACAAATCCCTGCAACCCATTTCTGAACAACTTTTAAAAAATACTTTGGTACTACAAGAAAAGCAACTAGTACGCAATGGTCTTCATTATTTTGATAAATACGAATTAACTTTAGAGCGTTTTAACAATGCTACTTCTCTGCGGACTACCGAGCAAAATCTACAAGAAGTATCAGATAGTTTAGATACTTCTTTTTTGATTCTTAAGTTACAGCAAGCCTGTTCTGCCTTATCGCATCAAGCTGTTTTTCAACAGGAATATCAAATGGGTTTACTGGATGTTATTCTACCCTATATTGAACAACATCAATTGACAAAAATTCCTGCGATTGGCATTTATTATTATTGCTATTTGGCATTAAAGGGACAGGCCGCAGCCCAGCACTTTGCTAATTTCAAACAACTTCTTTTCCAATATCAATCTCAATTTTCCAATAAGGAATGGAGCAATCTGTTATTACTGGGGACTAATATTTGTATTCAACTTATCAATAAAGGAAATGCCACCTATTTAGAGGAAATACTAGACTTATATAAAAAAGGATTGGAATCAAAAGCATTACTAGATAATGGGGTTTTATCTCGTTTTGTCTATCAAAATATTTTAACATCAGGAATGCGTGTTGGCGACTTACAATGGTCTCGCCAATTTTTAATTGATTATAAAGATAGTGTTGAAAAAGAGTTTAGAGAAAGTGCATTCCGCTTTAATATGGCGAGATTGGCCTATCACGAAAAAAAGTACGAAGAAGCAATGGATTTATTGAAAGATACCGACCAAGCTGATTTATTAATTAATTTATATGCTAAAAATTTATTACTCAAAATCTATTATGAATTAGGCGAATTCAAATTACTCGACTCCTTCCTAGATGCTTTTCAAATTTATCTGCGCCGTAAAAAAGACATCGCCTCTCACAAAAAGAATTATTGGAACATGATTTATTATACCCAAAAACTAATGAAAGTAAATCCGTTTAACACTAAAGCTATTGAAAAATTAAAAACTAGAATAGAAGCAGAACCCGTTTTGTTAGAACGTCCTTGGTTATTGGAACAATTGGGGAAGTTGTGAATTTTAAATGGCGAAATTATTTCCAGAGCTATCAAACAAATAGTAAAAATGAGCAAACTAGATGCATTGACCTAAAGGTCACTGAACAGGACAGACTAAACAGGTTGACCGCAAATAGCCGAGATATGCCAAATCTTTGAGATTTTGGCATATCTAAGTTCCGCAAAATCAATCATGTATAAAATTGACTTTGAAGTTTTTTGAGTTTGCGGTCAGCCTGTAAAGTCTGCACTACCAGTTGTCCATAATTTGAATTATTTGCTCAAATCTTGTATCCTGATATTCCGAAAACGCAAGACATCGCCGTGCCCCAAAAATCCAATATGTCCTTTAGTCCGTTGTAAGCCAGGATGGTCTTTTTGGTCCATCGTGCCATTTTTACTAGCTTCTAAAAAATCGCCATCTACGATAATAGTGTCATTCAAAATAACTTTAATGCTCGAACCTTGGACGATGACCTCTTGACTATTCCATTCACCGACGGGTTTAAGAAATCCTCTTTTAGCTGGAATAATGCCATAGACAGACCCATGATATTGGTAGGGTTTTAAGTTAGCATATTTCTCAGCAGTATTATCTAAAATTTGCAGTTCTTTACCTACATAAGCAGCATCACCCACTAAAGGGGCATGAATGCCTAAGCCATTATTGGCACCAGGTGTCAATTGAAATTCAAAGCGAAAATTGAAATCACTGTATTCTTTTTCTGTATATAAATTTCCACCTCCTTTGCCTGCTGGATTGACTAAAATAGTTCCGTTGTCAACTTGATAGGACTGTTTATTGCCAATCCAGCCATCCAAATTTTTACCATTGAATAGGGTTTCAAAATTAGATTCGCCTTGGTTTTTATAGACCTTACAAGATAACACGAATAGTCCAATTAAAAACAGGCAACAAAATTGATTTTGGAAACTCTTTTTCATAGAAGGAATGTTGAAAAAATAAATTTACAAATTTGAAATTATTTCGTTTTTTAACGGAACTGATTGTCAGGATGTTTTTTAATTTTAATTTGCATTTTAATTTTAATTCATCCCTAAATTAATTCTTTTATTAGTTATCAATGCCATTCATTCAAAACTATCGTGTAATTTAGCTTAAATTTATAAAAGTACATATATGAAATTAATAAAATACTTTTTCGGATTCATCACATTAATTTCTATTATTGGTTTAATAGGTATCTCTTTCTATGATGGACCAGCCATCATCTTAAATACGGCGGGGCAATTTGATTATGCACCTCTGAACAACATTCAATTAAATGCCTATGAGAAGAAAAAGCAGTATGTGTCAATGCCCGACGGCACGCAAATAGCAAGTAATATCTTTTTGCCAACTCGTCAAGAAGAAAAAACGTATCCGACTATTTTTATCTTCACGCCTTATAATAGAAGTATGGTTGTACCCAATATGAAATGGTATGAAAGATTAGGTGCTAAAGCATTTTTGGGTAATTGGGGTCCTGTTTTTGATGCCATTCCGACTAGAAAAACGATTAATACCTTGACCTCGAATGGGTACGCTATTGTGGTCGCAGATATGCGAGGTACTGGTGCTTCTTCGGGCTATACGAGTGCGATGTCTCCAGCTATCAAGCAAGACGGAATTGACATGGTAAATTGGATTGCCAACCAACCTTGGTGCAATGGTAATATAGGCATGCAAGGGCCTTCTTATTTGGGGTGGATTCAACTAGCTATTGCAAGTGAAAAGCCTGACGCTTTAAAATGTATCAGTCCAGCTATTATGGGCAGTGATATTTATACCGAGGCACAAAAACAAGGCGGAATTTTGATGACCAAATGGATTAAAAATTTTGATAAACAATTGCGATTATTGAATTTGAATGCTTCTGACCGAACGAATACGATTCCTGTTTTTCCATCCGAACCTGTAATTGACGAAGATGGCGATGGTGAAATTTTAGATGAAATACCCTTGTATGAAAATGGAGATGCTCGATTTTTTACGGATGAAGAAACGCCGCAATATGCCGATGGGGTCGTGCGAAAAGAAAACCAATATTTTAGAAATACCAAAGCTCATTTAAAAAATATTTGGACAAAAGAAGTCGTAGACACTTGGCAATATCGAGATGATAAAATGGAAGTGTACGACGATACTTTAACTTTAAGAGATGTAAATCCTGGCTTTTTTATTCCAGGGATTAAAGCATCTAAAATTCCTGTATTATTCTCAGGAGGTTGGTTTGACGGGTTTGAAGGAATTACCAAAATGTTTGGAAGTATTCAAGAGAGCAATCCTGCTCATTTAGTGATGACACCAAGGTTTCATGTGCCAATGACACTCACGCCTGCTTATCATCAATTTTTTGATTATCAAGGAGAATACGAAGACCAAATTTTAGCCTTGCGGATGCGATTTTTTGATTTTTATTTGAAAGGAGCAAAAAATGGCTTTGATAAAATTGACCCTGTTCAAACTTATACGCCCTTCAAAGGATGGGAAAGTTTTCAAAATTGGCCTCCTGCGGAAACGACCTACAAGAGTTACTTTTTGACTGAAAATAATAAACTAGGACTCGATGCACCAGCAAGGGGAATAGATGAATATAAAGTTGATTTTACGCATGAATCAGGCTATGATGCAGAAGGGGATAATCGTTGGAATATGGCAGCAATGACAGATTCCGTTATGGTCCGAACAGAAATGGATAAAAAATGTCTAGTCTATGAAACGGAGGTGCTGGAATCCACGGTTCAAATTACAGGACATCCTTTAATTGAACTCCTATTATCCGCCAATCAGCCAGATGCAGATATTTATGTGTATTTGAGTGATGTGGACGAAAATGGCAAGGCGTATTATGTCGCAGAAAGTCAATTGCGAGCAGGCTGGCACAAAGATACACCCGATGATGAACAGGTTGATTATTTATATGATGTGAAGCCAGATTTACCTTGGCACAGTTTTGATAAAGCTGATTTTGACCCTCAACCCTTTGCAAACGAGCAGCAAATTTCTCTCAAAATGGATTTAACGCCAACCTCTTGGTTATTCAAAAAAGGACATAAAATTAGATTGAGTATTGCTGGGGCAGATTATACCAATTTTGAATTACATCCAAACCTTTGCCCCAATAATGAGTTAAAAAATTGCAAAGAAACGGTATTGAAGGTACATCGAGGGAAGGATATTTTATCTACATTGCAGTTACCTGTTTTGCAGTAAAAAGGGTAAGTTCTCAATAAAGGCAACTGGTAGTGCATATATTTACTAAAAAAGATGTCAATGTTCACAGAACCAATAAATAAAAAAATACAATCCATTGCTAAGGTCAATCTTTTAGGAGTTAGTAGGTTTTAACGAATTCCTCATAAACATAATTTGTAATATGACTACATCAAGAAGAAAAGAAATTTTTAGCGATTTAAATAATAGCGAAATGGCTGTTAAAAAAGTGGTGGAAGGAGCGACCGAAGCATTATTTTTACACAAACCCGATGATGCAACTTGGTCGATGGCAGAATTGGTTGAGCATATCATTATCGTAGAAAAAGGCGTGCTTGGAACGATTCAAAAAATTGGGGCAAAGGCTTCAGAAGAACCCATTATTTCAAAATTGGATGACAAGACGCTTGTTGAGTTACTTTCCAATAGGGAAAGAAAGGTGGAAGCACCCGCACATTTTGTGCCTAAAGGTATTTTTACATCCAAAGAAATGGCGCTCCAAGGATTTCGAGCGCATCGGGCAGACATCCAAAATTTCCTTACAACCACTACATTGCCGCTTAAAAATATAGGGTTTCCTCATCCAATAGTCGGGATGTTAAATGCCGAGAATTGGTTTACTTTTATGGCGGGACATTGTCAAAGACATGCGGCGCAAATGGCCCAAATAAGTGGAAGAATTTTATAGTAAAAAACATACTCCCAAGTGGAGAAAGTTGTTTTCTTTTGCAGTATATTTTTAAAAATTTTCATTCTAATTTAGTCCAATGAAAGATAAACTCATTTTTGCCACCGGCAATCCGAATAAAGTTAGAGAGAC
>CAYMSC010000269.1:0-8580 GCA_964392805.1 uncultured Saprospiraceae bacterium | reverse complement strand
ACCGAATTAACCTTTCTTTTTTTCTACCAGTATTAATGTTCGTTTTTTCTTTTCAATTAGTAGCTCAATCAGGTAGAACACCTGTTCCTGCCAAAAATGGGATGGTCGTCAGTAGCCATTATTTAGGTTCGCAAGCAGGTGCAGCTATTTTAGCTAAAGGCGGCAATGCCATAGATGCAGCCGTAGCCACAGCTTTTGCCCTAGCCGTAACCTTACCTTCGGCAGGCAATTTAGGTGGTGGTGGATTTTTGGTTTATCATGGTGCAGACGGGACGCAAACCACTTTTAATTTTAGAGAAAAAGCGCCCAAAGCAGCGACCCAAACGATGTATTTAGATGAAAATGGTAAAGTGAAAAATAATTCCAACCATAGTGGACCACTTTCTGTTGGAGTGCCTGGAACGGTAGCAGGACTTTGGGATGCCCACCAAAAGATGGGCAAATTACCTTGGAAAGATTTAGTACAACCTGCGATTGACTTAGCAGAAAAAGGCTTCCCTTCCTCATGGGCGATGCAAGGTTTTCAAAAGCGAATGGTGGAGGCAAAAGAACCTATTTATGAGGGGACCAAAAAAGCTTTTTTAAAAAATGGGAATCAATTATACCAACCGGGTGAATTATGGAAACAACCAGATTTAGCAGCGACCTTAAAGCGTATCCAAAAAGACGGAAGAGATGGTTTTTATAAAGGCAAAACGGCTAAGTTGATAGCTAAGTTTATGAAAAAGCATAATGGCTTAATCACCAAAGACGATTTGGCAAGCTATCAACCTACCGAGCAAAAGCCAATACACGGAACGTATAAAGGATATGATGTCTACGGCATGCCACCACCAAGTTCTGGCGGTGTTGCGATTGTAGAAATGTTGAATATTTTGGAAGGCTTTAATTTACAAAAACTGGGGCATAACTCCGCTTTGTACCTACATATTCTAACGGAGGTAATGAGAGCGGCTTTTGCCGATAGAGCAGAGCATATTGGTGACCCATTATTTAATCCAGAAATGCCTGTCGAACGATTAATTTCCAAAGAATATGCCGATGAGATTCGACCAACGATTGACTGGTTTAAAGCAACAGAAAGTGACTCTGCCAAATTTAATAGCAGTAGATATATGGAAGAGAGCGAGGAAACAACCCATTTTTCGGTAGTTGATAAAGACGGCAACGCAGTTTCCTTGACCTATACTTTAGAATATAGCTATGGATCAAGAATTACCGTAGAAGGAGCAGGATTTTTATTGAATAATGAAATGGGCGATTTTAATCCAATTCCAGGTCTAACAACGACAAGAGGATTAATTGGCACGAAGCCCAATTTAGTCGCTCCAGAAAAACGGATGTTATCCAGTATGTCTCCAACGATTGTTGCCAAGAATGGCAAACCTGTTTTGCTTATCGGTAGTCCCGGTGGACGAACCATCATCAATACCACTTTGCAAGTTATTTTAAATGTCATTGACCACGAAATGAATGTCGCCCAAGCCATCGAAGCGCCAAGAATTCATCACCAATGGTTGCCAGATATTACGTCTTTTGAAAAATTAGGGATTAGTCCAGATACAAAGAAGATGTATGAAATGATGGGGCATACAATTCGTTATCGAGGGACGCAGGGTCGAGCAATGGGGATTTATTTAGATTATAAAGATGGGGTGATTTATGGGGCTGCGGATTCGAGAAGTTTTGATGGGAAGGCTGTGGGGTATTAAAATCCTAAAAGAAAAACCCACCCCCAAAACTAAACCGATTCACTTCCCCATCCCCTCTAAAATAAGAAAAATTAATGGCTATAATATCAAAAGGCGCGAAGAAAAGGCCACCACCTATGCCCGTATGCCACTCGTCAGAATTTTCCCCGTCTAGCCATACTTTACCATAATCAAAGCCGCCAAAAATGCCCATTGAGAGGGGTAAAGCTTTGGTTTTAATATTGAATAATTTTAATCGTACATCTATATTTTGGTAAAAAGCAGTTTGTCCAGAAAAGCGGTCTCTTCTAAAACCTCTAAGATTGGGACGCAGTCCGTTTCCTCCTAAAACAGCGGCTTGATAGAATTCAAAATCATTGGTGAAATTATGCTCAATACCAACTCGGGTACCAAAGGTTAATCTTCCGGGAGGACCAATGTTTTGATAAATAGCTAAATCCGATTTTATGGTAGGAAAATTATTGGTATTGCCATCCGTATTTACTCGATAACTTAAAACGGTGTTGAAATTAATGCCTCGATTAGGTAGTGCAGGAATATCTAAATTAAGGTAATTAAAACTCATTCTAGCGCCAACAAAAGTTTGATTATTAAAAACTTCGGGGTCTAAACTATCGCCTATTTCATCAATAAATCGACCTTCGGTTCTTTGGATTTGGCTTAATTCAAGTAAAGGGCCAAAGGAAAAACCACCTGCTTCTCCTGCAAATCGTTTTTTGAAAGCAGGATAAATACTGTATTGTCTATGGCGCACCCTGTGAAAGTCATTGCCAAAAAGGTCTTCATTATTGATGGTTTCATTGCCCAGCCCATAAAAGTTTCTGGCGTATAATGGGCCTCTAAATTCGGCATCCAATAAAAATTCCCATTTGTTGAATACGTCGATAAATTCTCCTGAATAGTTGAGTTCAAAAGCACCTGTTTCCAAGGCAACATTTCCACTAAAGGTTTGCACTGAGGCGTAAGGGGCTTTTTTAAATCCGTATTTAGTGAGGGTAACGCTACCGCCTAACAAAATTCCATCATCAGGATTACCCCCAATTTTAATAATTGGGGTAGCAAAGTCCATTTCATAATCCCACGCACGGTGATTATATTGGTTGAATTCAGGTCGGTCAGAAATATTATTTTTAGCTTCACTACCTATTTCTAAGTTCGTTTTTTCTTCTTTGGCATCATAAATTAGTGTTTTATGCCCATTGCCACTAACAGATGATTTATCAATAAAGGTATCTTCGCCTAAACCACCAATCGCTCGGATAAGAATACCATCTTCGACATCGCCTTTGATTTCAAAAATATCCGCTGCCCCCATGCCATAAAGACTTATTTCTTTAGTTTCACTAGTTTTAAAAATACGAGAATAAAGAATGGATTTGACCTTATTCACTTCTTTATCGGTGTCGAGGACCAGTACTTTTGTTCGTTCTTTATCTAAGCGTTGGATTAAAAAGTAATCTTTCTTTTCTGTCCCCAGTATATCTACTTTTTGTGCTAAATAGCTATAAAGCCCTTTTGCATAAATCAGCATATCATCCCTCCGTTGTTTAAGTACTTTAATCGTTTCCTCTCCGTCAATTGCATAGACGTTGGTAGGCCATTTTTTTATTGCCGCTTCTATAATTTCATCTGTTACATTTTCTTTGATATAAGTGGCAGCTGCTTCCCAATCTTCCCAATCTCCCTCGGTCATAAAGGTGCGGTCAAAGTGTCGAGAATGATAATTGACCCATTGAATTTTATTAGGTGGAATTTTAGGGTCGTATTTTCTCAGTTGTTTTAAAAATGGAATGGTGTACCTTAAAACACCAAATAAAGCACCATCATATTTGCTGTAAACTTGATCTCTATCTCTAGGAATAGGCCGATAGATGGTATTCCCATCTTCTTTAAAACTCGCCCAACGCCATTGATCATCATGTCTGTCCCAATCGCCAATTAGAATATCAAATAATCGAGTTCTAATAGTGTGTTCTTGGTCGATTTTATGCCCATGTTTTTTGGTAATGTTATCTAAAACATCATAAGTGCTAATTATTTTTTTAGAATTACCGAAGCTGGCTAAATCACTCCAATCTTTGGCAGGGCGTTCTTCCAAAAGATAGAGTCCACCTCCAAAAAGGTCATTATATTCCCCCAAAGCAGGTTGTTTAGCCATATAGACGATTTGAGGATTGGTATGATAAACGGCTGCTGCGTCTGCCATATCCGCCAAGGTAATCGCTGCCATAGGGTGGGCTGCACTAAAATTATCTTTAAAAATATCAACAACAAAAGACTCATTGAAAGGGTAGGGGACAATTCGAGATTCGTCTTTATCTAAGGAGCGCATAACAAATTGTTGCCCATTAGGGTCAATGATTCTAAGGGAATTTGTCTGATACCCTCCACCTCTTTTTACAGGGGTCATGCCACCTCTAAATTTGCTTAAATCAATAGAAGGAACGGTAATAGATTCTTTATAAGCATCTCGATAATGTGCGCCCCAAAGACCTCTTCCAAATTTACTTTTTTCAAAGTTTTTATTTGTTAATGGATAAGTAACTTCTTTTTCTCCTTTTTCAAATTCAGGAAAGGAGGTAGGAACCTCGGTACCTGCACTAGGTAAGGCATCTTTTATCTTTTTTTCAAAAACAACTTCTCCTTCTTTGTCTTCATAGCTCGCCCAAAATTTCATATAAACACTACCATCTTCGTAAAAATCCAATTGGGAAAAACCACTATGACCATAGGCGAATTGTGCGCCATTGCCCAGTTTAGCCGGTTCTTTTTTAGAGCCAGCACCACTTACTATAAATTGTTGGCCATCTTCTTCAAAGTATTGCAAAGTATGTTCGTGTCCTGCAGCAAAAATGAAGTTGCCGTTCTTTTTAGCTCCAGCTAATAAGCCTTTCTTGAGTTCTTTATAGTTAGGATGACTAAGGTCTTGAGATAAGCCAACAGTTGCCCGCAGAAATGCAGCTACTGTGCCAATTCCAGGTAATGGAACATAGGCGTTATCGTATAACTGAGTTAAAGGGAAAATATGTTGTTTGACAGTGGTTGAGCCACCATGAGGGCCATTCGTAAATAACGGGTGGTGCATAGCAATGACCACATTTTTATTTCGGTTGGATTTTAGGGCTTCTTCGAACCATTTCATAAAAGTAACTCGACTTCTAACCTCGCAGCCATTATTGATTTCTGTTTCTCCATCCCAATCCTGTAAGTACCACTGAGAGTCTATCGCTAAAATAGTTAAGTTTTCATTGATTTCTATTTCTTTGGGGTCTCCACAACCTGCATTTGGAACAAAGACATTGCCTCTATCCAAGGCTTTTTCAATATACTTCTCCTGCCTTTGCAGACCATCCAAGCCCCATTCAGCCCAATCATGGTTACCTGCTACGAAGAAAGGTCGACCTTTAAAATTAGCTAAAACATTGAGCTGAGCGTCTAATCGAAATTCATCCTTAGCTCGTTCTTCTTTTTCCGACTTTGGAGCCAAACCATTGGGATAGATATTATCTCCCAAGAAGATAACTGAGCTATTTTCATCAACAGCTTCCAATTTTTCTTTAAGTAAGGCTAAACTAACTGGTGGTTTTTCTCCTTTTTTAGCGTTCCCTGCATCTCCAACTAAGTACATGGTATGTACAATTTTACCAGTTGGTTTGGACGTAGCAGGTAAATCTTTTGCGATATTTAATTTATAATTAGCACAAGAGGTAAGTAATAATAAGGAGAGTATCCCGATGGTTCTTATCATTTTCTATAACTTTAGTTTGAGGTTGTGGAATCGCTGCAAGATATACAGAAAAAATTAAATAGTTCTCGATGAATAAACCAAATTGATAGGAAAAAGGTTGATTTTAAGGTTAAAATTTTCGCAAAAGGAATTATTTAAACTTATCGTTTCGATAGGCTGTTATTTTCCATAAATAAAATAGTTTTCATCAAAAAATAAGTATCAAAAGATGTCCAAAAAAGTAATAGCCTTTGGCGCAAGCAATAGTCGAAATTCTATTAATAAAAAATTAGCCATTTTTGCAGCTAATCAGTTGGCAAATGTGGAAGTCAGTATATTAGATTTGAATGATTTTGAAATGCCGATTTATAGTATTGACCGTGAGAAAGAAAATGGTATTCCAGATTTGGCTAAGCAATTTAAAGCATTGATTCAAGATGCGGATGGTGTGATAGTTTCCTTTGCAGAGCACAATAGTTCGTATACTGCGGCTTACAAAAATATTTACGATTGGATGTCTAGATTGGAAGGAAGTGTGTGGGGAGGAAAGCCTATGTTTTTATTGGCTACTTCTCCTGGAGGTCGAGGAGCGAAAACAGTATTGGAAGCAGCTTTGAGCACCTATCAACGAGGGAATGAGCATACGCTTGCTAGTTTTTCTTTACCGTCTTTTGGTCAAAATTTTTCTGTGGAGAAAGGGATTTTAGATGGAGACTTATTGGTAGGATTTCAAGAACAATTGGGTTTGTTTGAAGGGAGTTTGTAAACATATTAATTCATAAGAAAATAAAGCTCCTATTTTGGTGAATTTGTAAAATGTCTATTCATCATTTGCTTATCTTAGGAAAACCAGTAAGAGTACAATTTAATTTACCCATACAATTCAGGTTGGAATAAAAAATCAATTAGCCAATAAACAAGCAGCACTCGAACAAGCCCATAAAATATTTTTAGTGACCCTTACGTCGAATTATTTGATAAGGTGTAAGTGAGAGGTCAGATTTAAGACCGATAAATCTGTCAGAAGTCAGACGTATCAAAACGTTGACAAATAGCAAATTATGTCAAATTTGATTAAAATTATTTGCTTAAATTATTTCTGCCTTTCAACTTATGTGTGGATGATAACTGATAAAATAGACGGGAATTGCTTCAAAAATTGAATGGTTAGTATACGCTCAAATTTCCTTATATTTAGCTATAAGTTTGTTTTGAATATAACTTACAGCCAATTATAGTTTTATATTTAGCTATAAGTATGTATTTTTGTTTACTTATAGCTAAATATAAGATGGAATATTATGATTAATGATACAATAATTGGTCGAGCGTCCGAAAAGAAAACCTTAAAAAAGCTATATGATAGCAAGCGTTCTGAGTTTGTGGCAGTTTATGGAAGACGAAGAGTAGGCAAAACTTTTTTATTAAAGGAACTCTTCGGCGAAACCTATAGCTTTTATATGACAGGTCTATCAATTACCAATTTAAAAGGTCAGTTACTCAACTTCTATACTGCTTTAGGAAAATTTGATACTACCCTACAAGAAAAATTAATTCCAAATAATTGGTTCGAAGCATTCCAATTATTAATCAATTATTTAGAAAATAGTACAGCAAAGCGAAAGGTTGTTTTTATAGATGAATTGCCTTGGTTGGATACTCCTCGGTCTGATTTCATTAGTTCTTTAGAATATTTCTGGAATAGTTGGGCGTACCATAGAAAGGATATATTATTAATTGTTTGTGGTTCGGCGACTTCTTGGATGATTAATGAGTTGATTAATAATCATGGTGGTTTACATAATCGAGTAACGACGAGAATTCATTTACAGCCTTTTACTTTAGGAGAAATGGAAACCTTCCTGCGTGCAAAAGGAGCGGTTTATGATAGATATCAATTGGTTCAATTATACATGGCTATGGGAGGCATCCCGTTTTACTTAGACGAAGTGGATGTTAAGCAAAGTATTGCTCAAAATATTGACCGACTATTTTTTAGTCAAGGTGGATTGCTTAGAACAGAATTTTCAAATCTTTATCGTTCTTTATTCAAAAAACAAGAAAGACATATTGCCATTATAGAAGCTTTAGCCACTAAATCAAAGGGCTTATCTAGAAAAGATTTGGTCAAATTTGCTAAATTACCTAATGGAGGCTCGACTACCAATATATTAGAAGAATTAGCACAATGTGGCTTTATTCATCAATATTTGCCTTTTGGAAAAAAGAAAAGAACTGCACTTTATCAATTAACCGACCCTTATTCTTTATTCTATTTAAAGTTTATAAAAAATAGTAAATCAGCAGGCGAAGGTGCTTGGTTGCGACAAATGGATTTACCCCAATGGCAAGCTTGGAGTGGATATGCCTTTGAAGCTATTTGCCGTTATCATCTGCCTCAAATCAAAAAAGAGTTAGGGATAAAAGGAGTTTATACAGAAGTTTCTTCTTGGCAAAGTTCAAAAGCCAAGGATGGTGCACAAATAGATTTGGTGATGGATAGAAGAGACCGAGTGATTAACCTTTTTGAAATTAAATTTTCTCAAAACATTTACACCATTAAGAAAGCCTATGCTCAAAATTTAAGGAACAAAATGACTACGTTCCGAACAGAAACAAAAACAACTAAAGCCTTATTTTTGACTTTTATTACCACTTTTGGTTTAAAAAATAATCAATATTCAATAGGCTTAGTTCAAAATGAATTGACAATGGATGCATTATTTGATTAAATAAAGGTAACTATTCAGAATAGAGAGTAGAGACCATTTCATTGAGAGAATACAGACTATTAAGAAGCTGAATTTAGCATTTTATTATCAAAAAATTAGCCCAAAACTCTGATAGCAGTCTCTACTCTCTGTTCTCGATTCTATAAAGTTAAGGGAGTTAGCAATAAATAAGCTACGCAAATTTGACGTAGGATTTTTTACATCAGACAAGGCATGAACCCGTACGGGTGAACCCGAAGGGATGGGAAGCTCACAGACATAGCAGGGCTATGGCGAGTATTTTTAACGCAGTATGAGGTAAAAAAGACAAGCTCAAATGCGTAAGTTATTATTTGCTAAGTCCCTAACCTGGCAAAGCCAGTACCATAGGAGTCAGGAGTCAGGTCGTCCATTTCATGGACTGTCAGGA
>CAYMSC010000268.1:0-8641 GCA_964392805.1 uncultured Saprospiraceae bacterium | reverse complement strand
AATGGTATTTACATCCCTAGATATTGGAATATTGATGAACAATCTAAATCGGACAAATTTCTTCGAGGCTTTGGGTTTCAAGGGGGCGGTGGTCGTGTTGGTGCACAAGCAGCAGCGAATAGAGAAGAATTTGGTGCGGATTTTAAAGACAATATGCTAAAACCCGGCCCTTGGGAATTTTTCATCACAGGATTTGCAGAGTGTTTGCCTTATCATGAAAATAAAGTGACTTTAGATACCAATAATTTGGACAAATGGGGGCAGCCAACTTTAGCTATCGACTGTGAATACAAGGAAAATGAATTAGCTTTAAATAAACAAATTCAAGAAGATGCGGTAGAAATGCTAGAAAAAGCAGGACTAAAAGATATAATAGGCTTTGACAATAAGCATGAACCCGGTTATGGTATCCACGAAATGGGAACGGCAAGAATGGGACGTGACCCTAAAACTTCTGTTTTAAATGGGTTTAATCAAGTACATGCTGCCAAAAATGTTTTTGTAACCGATGGTGCTTGCATGACTTCTAATTCTTGTGTCAACCCATCTTTGACCTATATGGCAATTACGGCTAGAGCGGCAAATCATGCAGTCGCAGAATTAAACAAACAAAATATATAGGCGTAGGGCAAAGGATTAGCCTCCAGTGCTAAATAAAATCTAATAAAATGAATAGAAGAAAAGCAATACGAAATACGGGCATGATGGCTGGAGCTGCGATAATGTTACCCTCTTTGGTTACTTTATTACAAGCTTGTAAAACCGAGCCTAGATTAAATTGGAAACCTTCTTTTTTTACAATAGCCGAAGGGCAATTTATAACAAAATTGATTGATATTATCTTACCACGAACAGATACGCCTGGAGGGATTGATGTAAAAGCAGATATATTCTTAGACAAAATATTTGCCCATACTTATGACGAGGTTGGACAGCAAAAAATCAGAACAGACATAGCCGCTTTTAATACAGACTGTCAACAAAAATTTGGCGATTCTTTTATTGCTTTAAATGAAGAAAAACAAATTGCTGCACTTAAAGCTGCCGAAGCTAATTCTGGTAAATTTAATGGTGGAGTTTGGGGAACCGCAGTTGGCAAACAAGCACCTGTTGGTTTCTATCGTTCGATTAAATCTATGGCGATGTGGGCTTATTTATCTTCTGAAGAAATTGGTAAAAATGTATTGAATTATGACCCTATTCCTATGGGGTATCAGGGGTGTATTCCGCTTTCGGAGGTAGGGAATAGTTGGAGTTTGTAAAGTATTAATATTTACAACTGGAGAAAATTTGAATGCTGATTATTAGCCAGCTAAAGTTCCTTATTATTCTTATTTTTTCAATAATTGAGCATTATAGGCCAACTGTCGTCTTTGTGGTGCATTTTTATGTTGTAAAACCTGTAACAAATACAAACGATATTTATAAGAATAGCCTTTGATTGCATATAATTGACTCAAATCCTCTTCGCATCGTCGACAAGTCTTTTTCTCAGTAGTTAAAGTGTTTCTAGCCTTACAAACAGGGCATTTAATTTTAATAGTCATTTAGGATACTGGTTTTTCTAAATAATATAGCAAATCTAAAATTTCATGTTCTAGCTCTGCTAATTTATCCACTGCTTCTGATTTTTCTGCGGCTTTATAGGAAGCGATTAATTCTTGCAATTCAGCCTTATCTTCTTGCTGAGTAGTCGGTAGCGTTAAAAAGGATTCTGCTCGTTTTATTAAAGTATTTTCTGCAACCTCTTCAGATACCACTTCAATGGGCTTCAACTGACTTTTTCTAATTTTTTTGCTTTTACTGGATTGAAAAGTTGCTTTGACTTCCTCTTTGGTAGTTGTTTCAACAGCAGACATTTTGAGTAGGCCATTAATATCTAGTTCAAAGATTACTTCTACTTCTCCTATTTCTTGTGGCTTTTTGACTGTTAATTCTGCCTCCCCGATAATTCTATTATCCTCATTATAAAATCTATCTCCTTCTCCTTGATAAACTTCTATTAAATACTCTTTTTGAAAGTCTACAGTAGAAGAGAAAAGTCTAGATTTTCTAACGGGAATAGGGCTGTTTTTTGGGATAATTATGGCAGCTCCTAAATCATCTAAAAAATCATCTGCTTGGGCATCTCCTGCCTCTATAGCTTTTTGCCTAGCCATTAGCTCCATCACATTGTCTATAGAATAGGTTTGCTCGTCCGCCACAGCAACCCCTAAAGAATGCGGCGTAATATCCACTAAAACGGTATCAACATCTAACTTGTTGATAATTGCCCCTTGAATAGTCGCTCCGTGAGAAACTGCTTCATCAGGCAAATCAATCAAAGTTGGCTGTATTTTGAGTTGCTCTTCAATTAATTTACTCACTAATGGAATTCGACTAGAACCGCCTACTAATATAATGCCCTCTAAATCTGCTTTGGTCAAATCTGCTTCGTCAATTGCTTTTTTCAAGAGCTTTACCGTTTCTCGTATTTTTTCACCAATTAACTTCTCAAAATCTCGTCTTGTAATTGATGTTTCTAAATGATAATCTCTACCATCTATTTTTGAGAAAAAACTCTCTTGAATAGCGACCGTTTCTTCAGTAGATAGTTTTATTTTAGTTTGTTCGGCTATTCGAACTAGCCTAGCATTTTCCTTTCGGGAAGGTGCTCTTTGAGTCAAGCGATTAGTCACAAGGAAATCTCTCCAAATTTTTGCTGCTAATAATTCGTCAAAATCATCGCCGCCTAATTGATTATTACCTGTTGTTGCCCTTACCTCTACTAAACCTGCATCGCTTTCTATGATAGAAATATCAAAAGTACCACCTCCCAAATCGTAGATGGCTAAAATTGTTTCATCTAAATGAGACATGCCATAGGCTAAAGCGGCGGCAGTAGGTTCATTAATAATCCGTTCTACTTGGAAGTTCGCTATTTCTGCAGCTTGTTTAGTAGCCTCTCGCTGCTCCTCCGTAAAATAAGCAGGTACCGTAATAACGGCTTTAATCGTTGCATCATCCGCCAATTGATAATGCCCAATAACCGTTTGTCGAATTTTTTGTAAAATGACTGCCGATATTTCTTCTGGGTTCATTTCTCGATTACCAATGGAAATGGCTACATCTTGCCCCATTTTTCGTTTGATTGAAGCTACCGTATTTTCAGGTTCTAAAATAGCCATATTTTTAGCTACTTTTCCCACCAACATACCTTCTCCTGTTAGACAAACAACCGATGGCAATAATTTTTGACCATCTACTAAAAGAGTTTTGGGTAGTTTATCTGTTAAAATCGAAACAACAGAATTGGTAGTTCCTAAATCAATTCCTACAATTGGTTCTTGCATTTTCTTTTATGTTTTGTGATACGTTTTCTCTATATTTTATGCTAGTTATTATTTAATTTCTTTTCCGTTTTCGCTTTTTCCTTCGACCTCCTCTGCCTTTTTTCCGCTGTGGCTTTGGTTTAAGTTTTTCTTTAATTTCTTTTGTCGGTTGTTCAGTAATTTCTGGTTCTATTATCGTTTCAGTAGCTTCTGCTGTTTTAGTATTAATGATAGCAGTTTCAATAGGTGCTATCTCTTTTACAACTTTAACTTTATTGACAACTACTTTTGCTAATTTTAATACTTGACCTTTATACAAAAAACCAGTTTGTTCTGTTTCCAAAATAGTATTATCAGCTATATCATTTTGGTGTTTTACGGCAACTGCTTCATGCAGTTCAGGATTAAATATTTCACCAATAAGGCCTGTTTTATATAGGTTTGTAGATTGAAGTAATTTTTGCCAACGATTTAGGGTAATATCAAATCCTTGCTGCCAAGCTGCTAATTTTACCTTAAACTGATTCAAACTAAACCACGTTGGTGTTGGTAATTCTTGATAGCTAGTTGCTGCTAATTGGATGACTTCATCCATTTCCAGTAATTTGACTAATAATTCCTTTAAATCGGCATCTAATACCTCCGTTTCAATGGGCAGTTCCTCTTCTTTTAAAGATAATAAAAATGTTTCTTGCTGCGCTTGTTGTATACCAACTTGTTCTATTAGACTATGAATCTCATGATTGAGTTTTAAGTTAGCACCAGATAATTTATTAACCACCCCTTTTAAACCAGTCAACTCTTCCACTACAGCATATAAATCTGGTTGATTATTAGGAGGAAATAATATTTCTAAATCCGTATGATCTAAAGCATCTACTGCCTCAGAGATATAGGACTTTAGCTCTTCTTTTGTCATTTTTGTTTAAATAAATTTTCTAGTTCTGTTGTTGTGTTAAATGGGGTTTCAAAAAATACGCCTAATAAAGTTTTATTGATATTTTTGCTACCGGTTTTTTCGGAAGACTGATTCAAAAATTCCAATGGCTTTTTATAAATCGGAAAAATTTCCTGTGCATTCATTTCCGTACTCATCAGCATATCGTAAGCTGCTCGGATTTCCATAAATTTTTCAGGATGATGTTCTGGTGTGAACTCCCGAACTAAATCTTTATATCGTCTTTTAATATCCTTGGTCGATGCGTTTTTTGGTATCTCAAGTATTTCATAAGGAGAATGAGCAGGCATATTTTTTAGTATTTAGAATTTGCTTAAATAAAAAGGAATGGGTCTACGCTAAGGAAACATCTTTTCTGCATTCGCTAAAGTTGTGCCCAATTTTTTTAATTTTCTTTCTTCAACTGCTTCTTTTACAAATTTCTTTAATTCTTGAATAAGTAATTGATTGAAAGCAAAATTAGGTTGTTTCTTTTTGACTTTTATAAAATAGCTAAGCAACTTTTCCGCCATATTGTAATAAAGTGGCTCTACTGTTCTGGTAATAAAAGGTAGATAGACCGTTGCTAAAGTGTTAATAGTGGTGATATGAGCTATTGTCATTTTGCCTTTTATCAATTGTTCTAAAATATGAAAGAAATTGCTATCTGGAAAATTTGGAACATAAGGTAATCTCAACCGCTTGATATATAAATTTCCAAAATTTTGTACAATGTCTGCCAATGCAGTATCTCCTTTATCTATCAATACCTTAAAATAAATAAGTGTAATGTCTAAAGCTTCATCTATTAAATGAGTATACCTCAAATTATCTAATAAGACTTGATGAATCAAATTACTTTCTCCCGCTGCAAGATGATTTTGAAATAAATCAATTAATTCTTTTTCTTTTTTATGCGTTTTAATCACTTTTGTCAAATGATTAATTTTTGGCGCATTTTCTAGCAATTGATAATCTTGCAAGTATTCAGAATCTGCTTGGTCTTCTTCAAATAAGACAATCATTTGATAATAAGCATCGAAAAATTTAGCTTTTTTGGTTTTACCAACAATCCTCCCTCTATCTTTTTCAAACTTATTCATCGACTGATGCGTCATTTTAAATAAGTCTAGAACTACTTTATTTTTTAAATGTATTTGATGTGCTGTTGTTGCTTTAGTTAGAAAAGTTTGAGCTTTATTTAAAATTTTGGTATAGACCTCATCTAAATGATTTTCAATAACGCTTTCATTTATCATATGTCCCATTTCTAAATGACCAAGAAAACTAGCAATTAGACTTGGGTCAGGATACAGTCCTTCCAAACCATTTTCCCACTTATCTCTAGCAATATGACTACCATATTGAAAATTAGCATAAGTAAAGATGTCTAAAGAAGAATCTAGCAAAGAAGAATCGGGCGCAAAAACATAATCATCTATTTGTCCCCATTTCATACCTAACATTTGTGGATAGGCTTTTGCTAATTTATACTGATGACTATTATGTATTCTTTTCTTCGCAGGGTCAGGGTCTTCCAAACAGCCTGCAATTCGCCAACTGAGTCGATTGAGTTGAAGTGGGGTAAATGATTGACCAAAACGGTCTAAACTATGTTCTAAGTTTCTCCAAAAAAAGGTCGGTGTAAAATTTTCTGGGTTCCAATACATAATTTGGGCAAAAAGAAAAATAGCCTCGGGCATTTGGAAAAAATGCCTTTCATATTTTTTTATGATAGCCACCATTTCATACTCATTTTCTTCGTCTTCTATATCTTCATTATATAAAGCTGCAACTTGATTATAGACAATATAAGGCCGGTGAATCTCTGGCATTTCCATACATCGCTCAAATTTCCACCTCGCCAAGGATTTTCCTTCTTCGCAAAGTTTTTGCAGCGGAATCACTAAATCTTCTTGTAATTGGTCGTTTTTTAAATCAACTACCTGTTCTTTAAATCCAGGTATCTTGGCTAAATATTGTTTTTCTATATCAGATAAATTTAGCTTTAAAAAGGATTTATAGAGTGGTTTGAGAGTTGGTGTTGTTGCTTGATAAGTTGTTTCTTCTAAAATAGCTTTTAGGCTATTAATATTATCTGCTATATTTTTATCATTCGCATTATAATCTGCCAAAAGCGTCTTTGCTTGCTCAAAATTAGACTGGACTAAAGCAATAGCAATGGTTAAATATGATTTCTGATCTTCGGTTAATAGGTTTAATTCTTTTTCATGGTCCGCTGTTAACCCAACTAAATCTTCATATTTCTTTTGATAGACTAAGGATAATAAATAATAAAAATAAAAAGGTTGGGTAGCAGGTGTATTTTTAGCAGTTGCTAAATAAGTAGCTGCTTTTACAAAGTCATTGGTATATAAATAACTCAATCCTAGAAGCATATTCGCTTTCTCCAAAGGAAGCTTTATTTTTTTCTTAAACCGCTCTACAAACATTCGTAGAGTAGTAATTGCCCGTAAGTACTCTTTTTCCTCAAAATAAGCTAATGCCCAATAATAGTGAATGTCTATATTGAGTTGGTCTGCTTTCTTTTTTTCTTTTGGTGGAAATTTAGTCTTTCTAAGAATAGCTGCTGCTTGTGAAAAATGTTTTTTTTGAAGTAGTTGACTGATTTCTTGAAATGTTTTAGTAGGATTGCCTCCCTTTATTTTTTTACCCATTTATCATCAATTTCAAATAGTTTGAAAAGGATTGCAAAGGTAAGTAGTTAATTAGAAAAAAAACTAATTTTCGAGTTTTATAAAGATACTATTATTGTTTATCTGTTAAAAAGATAGTCAATTATATATAACCAATCGCCTTTCTTTTCATTATTCATTTTAAAATCTTAATTGGAAATCGCAAAATGCGACTTGAAGATACCATTACCATATTTTAAGTGCTCATTGAATTTATTGTACCATCATAGTACCATCTTCATTAGTAAATTGTTAACCAAACAATCGCAAGAAAAATTAGCCCCACTTCCACAAAAATAGAAAGCAGGGCATTATGGATAAACATTCAATTATTGAATGCAAAGTTGGTTTCTTGTATACAAACCATTGTCTAGTAAAATTAAGATTTGGTAAATTCCTTTAGGCAGTTGGTCTTTAATTTGGATTTTGTTTGAGCCTTGCTGGAGGTAATGTTTTCTTTCTACTATTCGTTGTCCCAAATTATTATAAACATTTATAGTTCCTTGGGATTGATGTTTTAATTTTAAATCAAGATGAAATAATGAGCCTTGCTTAACAGGATTTGGATAAACCAAGACAGATTCAACTATACCTTCTAAATCTACACCAGAACTTATAATAAAATCCACACATTGAGAAGATTCACAATTACCCTCAGTTAAAATAGAAACGGTGGTAGATTCATCATTTGCTTTCGACTCTATGCTTCGTTCTAAATTTTGTTGAAAAATCTTTGAATTGGTAAGGTTTATATATTTCTTATTATTAAAGTTATTAAGCACTTTAACTTGAAGCGTAAATAAGATGGAATCTACTATATTGATACATTTATTTGCTTCAGCTTTTATAGAGAAATTTAATTTTTCTGGATTAAAAAGATTAACCTCTGCCAATCCTCCTTCTGCCAAGCAACCTAGTCCAGTAAATTCAAGTTCATCATTTATATTTGTAAATTCAAACTCAGCAGAATCTACATTCAGGAAATGCCTTACCCTTACAGGAATATCAATTTTATCTCCAATGCATCCTGCTACTTCTTCCATTTCAATTTCAACTGCTTGTCGCTCAATAACTATTTGGGTTACACTTGCCTCAAATAATTGTTGTGGAATTTCTGGTGCAAAAAATACACGTGGCAATGCTGTCCCTTTTGGTAAAAGCAACAAAACAATTTGGTCGGCATGCTCATCGCCCCCACCTGTCGTATAGTCTAAATAAAAGGTTCCATCGCAGTTTATTCGAGTAATTTTATTATCGCTAAACGGCTTTTCATAATACCTGCCGTTCACTCTAATTGCTGCAAATAAAAAATAATCACAAGGTCTAATTCCGTCCACTATTCCTGTGATAAATCCATCTCGAACGCCAATTCCAGATACATGAGTTAGCTGTACTTTAGGCAATCCAGTTTCGTTCTCTAAAAAATGACAAGTCCAGATAGCAGAATCCACTTCTATAGCTTCCGTAAGCGCATTCGCCATCCCCTCTTTGATTTCAAGTTCTTGAGTCATTTCATTGAATTCAAAAATACCCCAATGGAGACCAACATCTCCTTCGTTCCCTTTCCAATTTTCGGAAAAGGCACTAAACCAAAAGAAGTCAACTTGATTTTGAATGCTCCACGATTTTACATATTGATAATATTTAATCATATTTTCTAAACTAGGTATCGCCGTTCCAAATGACGAACCATTAGA
>CAYMSC010000267.1:0-8647 GCA_964392805.1 uncultured Saprospiraceae bacterium | reverse complement strand
CCCCTTGTTTTAGCCACGCTTAGGCAGCGTTTTCAAAAAGTGTACGGTAGAGAAACTTATTTAAGTAATAAACGATGGTTGATGTGGTTCTTTGCGAATAATTTAGGAATAATAATATACAAAATCAATTATCTTTCAAGAATTAAGTTAAAAAGATAAAATTGTTGATTAGTAAGGAGCAAATAATAAGTTCGCCATTTAGCTCAATAGATTATCGGTGAAATGATGAAGTTATTTTTTCCTTATTAAGAGAGAAGTCAGATTTAAGACCGATAAATTTGCCAGAAGTCAGACTCGTCACTATATTGCCAAACAACTAATTAGGTCAATTTTGATTAAAATTATTTACTTAACTTATTTCAGTCTTCCAATTTACTTTAATCCTATTTAAAGATAGTCCTATGAAAATTGATATAAAAAACACTATTATATATCCGTGTCCCTTCACTTATCCGTGGTAAAATTAGCACCAAAGAAAGGAACACAGATACTTATCCATTTTTTATCTTGGCGTTCTATCTAGCTACATTTTCAAAGATTGATTGATATAATAATTCACTTTATTATAAATTCGCTTATATCGAACTTTGTATTTTCTGTAAAGATAGGAGTTATAAGATTCTTCTTTTTTCTCCTTCAAAAATCCAAGCTCTTGCATCCAATCATCACTGTATATTTTACCTAAATAGCGACTTCCATGGTCAGAAAACAAAACCACTACCACATCATCTTCCGTTAATTCTCGTTTCATTTTATGAACTGCTTGCATAGCTGCACCAGCAGAGTAACCGACAAATAAACCATCCTTTTGTGCCAATTCTCTCGCTCGGATGGCACTATCTTTATCATGTACTTTAATCATTTGGTCAAATAAACTAAAGTCAACATTACCTGGGATAATGGTCTTTCCTAATCCTTCTACCTTATAAGAATAAATCTCTTTTTCGTCAAATTCACCTGTTTCCCAATATCTTTTTAAGACAGAACCATAGGCATCTACTCCAATTACCTTAATATTTGGATTTTGTTCTTTTAAATATTTAGCGGTACCAGAAATAGTTCCTCCTGTACCCACACAGCATACAAAATGGGTAATCCTGCCTTCCGTTTGTTCCCATATTTCTGGACCAGTAGTGGTATAATGAGCCAATTTATTAGCTTCATCAAAATTTTGATTCAGATAATAAGAATTAGGTATTTCCGCATGCAGTTGTTTAGCCACGGAATAGTACGAATCAGGGTCATCGGGTTTAGCACTTGAAGGACAAATAAATACTTCTGCCCCCATAGATTGTAAGAGTCGCAGTTTCTCATCAGAAGCTTTGCTACTTACGGTAAGTACACATTTATAGCCTTTCAATAAACAGACCATTGCTAAACTAAACCCTGTGTTACCACTAGTTGCTTCGATAATCGTTGCACCTGCTTTAATCTTGCCTTCTTGCTCTGCTTTTTCCACCATGTAAAGCGCCACTCTATCTTTAGCCGAATGTCCAGGGTTGAGTCCTTCCACTTTACCTAATACCTCCGCTTTAACTGCACCTTGTGCCTTTTTGACGCGAACCATTGGCGTATTTCCAATTACATCAAGTACATTATCTACAATTGCAGGAGGAGCTTTTTTCGTACTAATTATCATAATTTTTGTTTTACTGACAGTGTCTCAATGATTTAAAAACTATCCATTTATTTTGGTTTTCTGACAAATTCTTTTAGTGACTCAGTATAAATTATAATAAGTGGTCTCCATTTAATTTTTTCTTTCTCTTTATTTAGAAAAAATCTTAAAATCAAATCGACTATTACTTATTCTTACTCATATCGAAGGAATTTGTCAGAGAACATTTATTATTAATTCCTAAAATTTTGATTTGTAAAACCCACTAAATCAATATAGTATTCCCTAATACTTTTTTGATTTGTTTGTAAAGAGGGGTATTAAAATGATTAGGTAGGCCAGAATATAGGCTTATAAATGTAAGAATCCAATTTAATGGCCTAATTTATCATTTTTCTAACCCTCGCAAAAATAAAAATTATTGTGATAAGACTTGCGATTATTCGCTCCTTTCTTAAAAGAAATCAATTTGATTAAAAAAAAGGTCTTATATTCTCGCTTGTATGGGACGCAAAAAATAACTTTACATACTATTGGAATTTTAGGATAACAAAACGGTACACTTTAAGAGACTTCCAACTAAAGAAGAATGTAAAGTTATTTTTGTCCCACTATTATGTAAGTGCTTGGACAAAATTAAATACTAATTTTGGTGTCTATTTTTTTATCAATACTAAATAAATGAATAACTTCATTATCAAGGCTAGACTTATTCTTGAAAAAGAAGGGAAGGTACTTTTATTATCACAAACGAGTGAAAATGGAGGAAAATTCACTTTGCCCGGAGGAACTGTTGAAGGCGCAGAATTTGCCAAAGAAACCTTAATTCGAGAATGCGAGGAAGAAATAGGTATTATATTAAATCCCAACGACCTCGATTTAATTCATGTGCTGCACAAAAAAAAGGGTAAAGACAATAGAATAACCATTTATTTCAAAGCACAAAATTATGAAGGAACCTTGCATGCTAAAGAAACTGATAAATTTAAAGGGGTCACTTGGTCTTCTATCCACCGATTGCCCGTAAAAACTTCTGTAACAGTTAAACACGTTTTGGGGCAAGTCAAGATGGGCGAACAATATTCTGAGTTGTCTAAAAAATCAGGAGGTAATAATGGTAGTCGAAAAATGTGGAATTGGTGAGGTAGGAAGGAACTATTAAGTTTATAAATATGTAATTACGCTAAAAAATGTTTTTACCAGAAATTAAAAGTGAACCTTCAGAAGATATATCCATCCTAATTAAATTAGATAATCACTCCGATTTTTACCTTTGTGAATGTGGTCAGGCAAGCAGATTAACCGTCAAAGATTGCCAACAAACTACCGCTATTCCTGTTCATTTCTCTAGGCGATATAGTCTAGAAGAAATAGCTAGCTTAAAAAGGGAATTTGAAACAGCTTTTCAAGGAAAAGAAACGTAAATTTATTTTTATCTTACTACAAAACTGCTCAATAGCTTAATTTTAATTTTAAAATAGGCTTACTTTGCCTTTGTAAAATTAATTAAGAAAATTAGACAGCAACTTTATGTATTTATTCTTTGATACCGAAACAACTGGTAAACCCAAAAATTGGAAAGCACCGGTCACCAATACCGCCAATTGGCCAAGAATGGTTCAAATTGCTTGGTTATTTTATGATGAAGACCGGCAATTAGTAGATGCGCAAGACCATATCATCCAACCCGAAGGCTACACGATACCAAAGGCGGTCACAAGAATTCACGGCATTAGTACAGAAATAGCTAAAGAAAAAGGGGTAGATTTGACGACCACTTTGGAAACCTTCAAAAAATTGATTGATAAAACGGAATATGTCATTGCCCATAATATTTCTTTTGATGAAAAAATTGTTGGCGCAGAATTTCATCGAAAAAAAATAGACCATCGTTTATTTTTGTCGGAGCAAATTTGTACCATGCAAACTGGCACTGATTTTTGTAAAATACCCGGTAAATATGGCTATAAATGGCCTACTTTGTCCGAATTGCATCTAACCGTTTTTGGAAAGGATTTTTCGGACCAGCATAATGCTCGTGCCGATACGCAGGCTTGTGCGGACTGCTTTTTTGAAATGATGAATTTGGGAGAGATCGTCTTGTAAATTGGTCATTAGTCATTCCTCCTATTCAAAAAAAACAGTAACCTTGTCTAAAATATTTATTTCCAGACCATTAAAAAAGAATAGTCCTTTTAGGGCAATGCTCCAAGAAAGTGGTATGGAAATTATTGGGCAATCTCTACTTCAATTCTCCCCTATTCTTTTTAAAGATATACCGCCAGCAGAATGGGTCTTTTTTTATAGTAAAAAAGGAGTTGATTTTTTTATGGAACAGGTTCAGCAATCCCTAATTTTTCAAAAAAAAGTCAGTACTTTGAAATGGGCAGTAATGGGAAAAGGAACGGCTGCTGCATTGTCCAAATATAAGTATAAAGCTAATTTTGTGGGGACAGGACATCCGAGCAATACGGCAACACAATTTTCGAGTATAGCAGCCAAACAGAAAGTATTATTTATTAGAGCACAGCACTCCCAAAAATCTATTCAAAAATTACTAAATAAACAAATAACGTCTATAGATTTAGTCGTTTATGATAATCGAATAATTCGTAATTTTCAGCTTCCACATTGTGATTATTTGGTTTTTACAAGCCCACTCAATGCAGTAGCTTATTATCAAAAATATGCCATTGATAAATCCCAAAAAGTTATAGCTATTGGAAATACCACTGCTATCGCATTAAATGAATTGGGTGTAAAAGAGGTAGTTATAGCTAATAAGCCAACAGAAGTTGAAATGGCTAAGAAGGTGGTCGGCAGTCGGCAGTTCGCAGTTGGCAGTCGGCAGGCAGTATCCAGTATTCAACAACAAAACATCCATTCTATGGCTAAAAAATATGCGGTAATAGACCTTGGCACCAATACTTTTCATTTATTGGTCGCTCAAAAATTAACCAATGAATCTTTTAAGGAAATACATCGCCAACGATTTTATGTCAAATTAGCCGAATCGGGGATTGAAACGATTGGAGCAGCGGCTTTGGAAAGAGGTTTTCACGCCTTAAAAACTTTTAGGGAAACTTTAGACCAATTGGAGATTACCAAAGTTAAAGCAATTGGTACTGCTGCCTTAAGAACTGCCTCCAATGGTGGGGCATTTATCCAAGCGGTCAAAGAAAAATATGATATTGATATTAAATTAATTGATGGAAATCGAGAAGCAGAATTAATTTATAAAGGGACTATATTAGCCATTCCTTTTTCGGCAAAAAATCATTTAATCATGGACATTGGCGGAGGAAGTGTAGAGTTTATCATTGCCAATCAAAAAACTATTTTATGGGCACAAAGTTTTCCCATAGGCGTAGCCGTTTTATTTAAAAAATTCCATCACTCAGACCCCATTACTGCTTTAGAAGTCAATAATTTAGAAACTTTTTTAAATAATTCACTCACTCCTTTATATGAAGCATTGCAACAATTTCCATGCACAACCCTAGTCGGTGCTTCTGGAACTTTTGATGTATTAGAATTTATTTTAGCCAAGGACCAATCTACTAAAAATCATGCTTTTGTTGCCGTCAAAGACTTTGCCCCCTTATATCAAACCTTACTTCAATCTACCGAATCCGAACGCTACAAGATGGCAGAAGTGCCTGATACTAGAGCAGATATGATAGTGGTTGCAATGATTTTAATTGATTTTATCCTAGACAAGGTAGGTATAACAGAAATAATTGTATCCAATTTTGCTTTGAAAGAGGGCGTTTTGTCGGAATTAATTGAATAGAACAAGTGGAAAAAATGGGAAAAAATCACCTTTAGATTTGTATTAACCAAAAGAGGTTATTATTTATTATTGGAATTTTGTCGCAATCACACCATATCAAAAGTCCTTTTCTGCAATCCATTTACTAATAAAAATACTAACTTACAACTTTATAGTCCATCCGTAAAAATTTCATCATCTTTTAAAGTTAAGATACAACTAATTCTAACTATTATATTGTCCATAATAATTAAAGTACCTAACTGTTTTTAAATACCTCTTTATGCTAAACTTTACAAAGCGATAACCGAGCCCAAAAACTTGTTAGAATTATTTTATGCGATTAAAAATTTCAATTAAAATGAAAAATTTATTTACATTAATTATCCTATTAATGGTATCTCTTACTACCTCATTAATAGCACAGAAAAACAACAAGAGTACTAATCTACCACATACCCATAGCCACAATGGAGTTATTTGTGGGATTGGAGAGCCCAAGCCAGGCTTAGTTATTCCTGCACCTCCAATTAGTAAGAATCCATCTCAGAATGTAGCGATTTTTGAGGTAACCTTTACAAGTAATGTTCCAGATGTTGCGAGAACCTCCTTCTTACGTGCTACGGAGATTATGGGCTCTTTCTTTAATAGTACTATTCCAATTACGGTAAGTGTAGCGGCAAGCGATGATTTACCACCTGGTGCATTAGCAGGTGCTAATCCGGGTACTTTTATTAGAGACTTTGCTAACGCTCCCCTTATAAATGCTTGGTATCCGATAGCATTAGCAGAAAAATTAGAACAACGAAATATTGTCACTAATGCTGATTTTGATATAACGGTGACTTATAATTCGGAAGTCAATTGGAATTTCACCTCCACAAATGTTACCAGCAGTCAGTTCGATTTTATTACTGTTATCCTCCATGAATTAATGCACGGTTTAGGGTTTAGTGGTCTCGCTAGTGTTACACCAAATGATTTAGGTTCTTTAATATTTTCAGGCTTCCCAACAGCTTATAACACTTTTTTAGAAAATGGAAATGGAGAGAATTTGTTGAACAACTTTGACAGTCCATCCGTTCCATTAGCCCTCCAATTGACGAGTAATAATGTTTCGATAAATACAGAATCACTTGCTGCTCAAAATGAAATAGCCCGAATTTTTTCCCCCTTTCCTTTCGACGCAGGCTCTAGTATTAGTCACTTAGACCAATCAACCTTTACAAATACGCCACATGAATTAATGAGACCAGCCATTAGTCGTGGTGCCGTCATACATAATCCAGGGAATATCGCTTTAGATATTCTTTATGATTTAGGATGGAGAAAAACAAGTATTGCCCACCAACCAGGTCCAATTACAGATGATGTTACGATGCCTTATGTGGTTGATGCGGTTGTGCAAGCAGACATTGGTTTTGATCCTTCCTCTTTTGTTATTCATTATTCTCAAGATACTTTTGCTACAGAAACGGTAGCTGCAATGACCCCTACTGGTAATGCGGGAGCATTTACGGTTACTTTACCAGCTCCAGGAGAAATATCAAGCTATCAATATTTTTTCACCTTGAATAACGGTCTGGAACAACAAGTTACGACCCCAACGGCAGCACCAGAGGCTAACTTTTTTGAATTCTTCTACGATGTAGATGAAATACTACCTGAAATTGTCCACGAACCAGTTTCGACACTTGATGATAAATCCACAGAGTTAGTTATTGAAGCAAGTATTACGGATGTTTTTACGGGAGTCGATTCAGCTTTTATCCAATATAGTATTAATGGTGTTCCACAAGTTGCTGTTCCAATGAAACGAGATTTTTCCGATGGTTTTAGACCAGATTTATTTGTTGGCGTCATTCCATTATCAGATAATAGTTTAAATGAAGGCGACCTCATACAATATCAAATCATAGCGAATGACCTAAGTGCTGTTAGCAATATCATTACTAGTCCAGCGGCAGAAAATACGACTTTCGATGTAACTATTGTCAAAACTTTAGATGCGGTTGGTTTATATACCAATGATTTTGAAATAGATGAAAGTGATTTTGCTGGAGATGGATTTTCTATTATTGACCTAACGGGCTTTTCAGACGGAGCAGCACATTCTATTCACCCATATACTAATGCTGGCCAAAATAATACAAGGGATTTTATTTATAATTTAAGAATACCAATTGTTCTTCGGGGAGCAGATGCCTTAATTGAGTTTGATGAAGTAGTACTCGTTGAACCGGGAGACCCAGGTACTCAATTTGGAGATCTTGAGTTTTGGGATTTTGTTGTTGTGGAAGGTCGTCGTTCTAATAGTCCCATTTGGGTTCCATTTATAGATGGTTATGATTCTAGTGATAATTCCAGGTGGCTTAGGGCTTATAATAGCAATATAGTAAATCAAAATTCGCAAGCACAGGGTACCGAAGCCCTTTTTGAAGAACGGGTAATCGACATGCAGGAATCAGGTGATTTTGTAGAAGGGGATACTGTTTCTGTCCGTTTTCGCTTATTTTCAGACCCTCTTGCTGTAGGTTGGGGATGGGCAATTGACAATTTAAGAATACAAGATTCACAAGTAGCAGTAGAAGATTTCCTTAACCAAGGGGATTTTACTATTTATCCAAATCCAGTTGGAAAAGGTATTTTAGCAATAGAAGCTCAATTTAAGCAAATCGTTGACCAAGTCACTTTAAAACTAAGTAATATAAATGGGCAAACCATCCAGCAACAAAGCTTGTCGGTCAGCAATCAAATTTTAAGAGCCACCTTTGATGTTGACAGCCTACCACAAGGCGTTTATTTACTGACCATGGATTTAGATGGTAAAGAGCAGATAACTCGAAGAATTATCAAACAGTAATTTATACTAAGAACTGTATAAAATTGGCATTCCAAAAAAGAAGTCAGAAGTCAGACTCCTTGGTAAGTGCTCAATGAATAAAAACTCAACTTCAAATTCAAACTCAAGGGTATGCACTAAATTTTTGAAGTTGAGATTGGATTTGAAGTTGAGATTGAAATTTCACACTACCTGACAATAAGATGCTGAATATCAGCACTTTAGCAGATATTTAGGAAATTCTAAATGTACTGATGAAATGATTCGTCGCTGTTAATATAAATAAGCGACGAATGAATTCGTCGGTACGTTTTTCACACAATTAAAATATAAGGTCATTTCCAATTTTGAAAGAATCTGCCCCCTCATATACCTCATTACCTTATAAATCTTATATACCTCATTACCTTATAAA
>CAYMSC010000266.1:0-8652 GCA_964392805.1 uncultured Saprospiraceae bacterium | reverse complement strand
CTATTAGCCATGTTTGCAGGCGTTTTATTTGCTTGTTACCAGTTTGCCATCAAATTATCTGCTCCCCATATTCAGGAGATATTGGGCGCTGTCCTATTGCAAGCAGTAGCAGTAATAGTTGGCCTGTTCCTGTTTTTGGTCGTCCGAGATGCAGAAACAACAATGGTTTATACGAAAGAAGGGATACGATTTGCTGTAATAGCAGGCATATTTGTGGGATTAGCGGAAGTAGCGACGTTTTATGCATTTGCGCAAGATTTATCTCCATCCATAGGGATTACGCTGATAGTCGGTTTCAATATCTTAATTGGTCTATGCTTAGATTATTTTTTGATTAAAAGTGATTTAAGTTGGTCTCAGTTATTGGGGATTTTATTGGTATTAATAGGAGTCGTTTTGATAAGTTGGGAAAAGGGGTAATCAGTTTAGACCGAATTTTACTTCCAGGATTTGCTTTTAAAAAAAGAGCGGATGCTGTTTGGTGGGACAAATATTTTACGGGAAAAACGGCTCGATTGATTTGTACCTTGGACCAACCAGCTTGGTACTACAGATTAATATATGGAAGCCCATCCCATAAGGCGATGAAAAAATTAACCATGAATTTTATAGGAGTGAAAAAAGTGTGGATTACAACTATTGGACCTATTAGACTATCTAAAGATTCTCTACCGTACACTTTTTGAAAACACCGCCTTTGGTGACTAAAACATAGGGTTTGGGGTGAAGAATTTTGGATTTTTCATTGAAAAATCCAAAATTCTTCACCCCAAAAGCCCCTTTTCACGCACGAAGCGTAGCGGAGTGCGTGATTCAGTAAAAAGTGTACGGTAGTGAGTCTAAAGAAGCATTTAGGGGGAAATGGTTGGAAAAGATTGAAAAACTAGGGCAAAGGAACAAATGATACACTGCAATAATACATAAAATAAAATATTAATATGAATCCTTTTTTGTTAAAATCTTTCTACAATTTTATGGGCGCAGTTAGTGTTGGTAATGGTCTATGGATGCTTTTTTTTGCGGAAAACTGGTATCTAAATCTACCTGCTGGTATAGAAGATACCGGTCCATTGAATACCCACTTTGTACATGATATAGGCCTAGTGTACTGTATTGCAGGTTTAGCTGCATTTTATTGCGCTGCTCAAATTTATAATTGCAAAGCAGTTCATATAGGGCTGACTTTATTTACAGTAGGGCATGCGCTAATTCATGTAGTAGAAATCTTAATAGGGTTGTTGCCCCCAAGTCATTGGCTAATAGAAACCAAGTATAATCGTGCCGTAGGTACGCAACATAGGTTTCAAACCCATGTTGCGTACCTACGGCACGACCAAACAGCTTTATATGACTTTTAATTACCCATGTTAAGTACCTAACGGCACTATATGCAGCCTATAAAATGAGATTACCTTTCATTAAATCTATTCTGTGGGTAATCAGTAGAACTTGGCGTTCTGGAAGCTCTTAGCTATTCCAATATGCATAATTTATTTCCAGAGCTATGGCGAGAGGGCGCATAGACTTCATGAATTAGCGATAGTCTTTTATTCAGCATTAAACAACTTCATCACTTGTTGAAGGTTCTCAAAATTGGCCATCTTCTCAAATGTTCGATTGGCGTTTTGTTTTGAAATTTCACCCAGTATGAATGGGTCATTTTCTCCATTATTTAATGCAGGAACTATTTTGTGAAGGTAGTTTTCGTAATCGAATGCAACAATATTTGATAGTGCTCCCATTTTTATTTTTGATTATCCCTAACGTCTTTTTATATGAGAGGGGCTGCCGCATAGACTGGGCACCTAACTATTATTTTTAAATGCCTTATCACTCCACCCAATAATCCAAAACCAACACATCCTCCAAATGAGGCGTCAGCACCGCCCCAAAAGCCTTATGGTCAGGGTGGGGGAGATAAACCGCTCTTCCTTCCTCACTATCAAAAGTTAGAAAGAAACAATGGGTAAAACCCTTATCTAATCCTTCGGGGCTATTATTAGTTCCCCATTCATAGCCTTTAATTTCTGGAATCTTAGTAGGCAAAGCCGTAAAAGCAGCTTCAACTTCTTGAATAGCTTCAGCAGTAGTTCCTTCTTTAAATTTGAAAAGGACTACATGGCGAAGTTGTTTAGAGGAAGTAGTTACTTTTTCTACAGTAGCAGCAACAGTTTCTTTTGCAGGGGTAGTATCCGTTTCACAACTGTTTAAAACGATGGTCGAGCATAAAAGCGCAAAAAATAGATATTTTTTCATTATTAATTTTATTTAAGAAATTGGATTTGTGACGAAGGTACGGAGTAAAAAGGAGAGATTAAGTTTATTTTTAATAAAAGAAGTAAGGTTTATCAACGATTTTTTGTCAGAAATGTAGTTGGTGACAGCTTTTTTGTCGTTTATCCATTATTTTTGATAATTAGTAATTACCTCTAAAAGTAGGGAATTTGATAGAGAAGCTAGGAAAATGACGTAAAATAGCTATTTGCGAAAGTCAGTCACTAAAAGTTTGTTTTTTTTAAGAAATAATTTGTAAAACATTGATTTTAAATACTTATAAAAAATATTTTAAAATAATAGAATGTCACAATTGAGTGAAAAAACAAAAAAAGAATAGTTTTCAAGGTGTTATATCCGAAGTATTCTAAAAAAAAGAGAAAAAAAAATAAATGTGACACTATTTTTTTTGGAGATAAGTTCAATATATCCCTATCTTTGAGTCAGCAAACGGATTTATCTATTCTATCCTCTTAAATTTCCCCCTTTTTTTCGGAACGTTATCCCGTTCCAATTTCCAAATAACTACCTTCCCAATCCCTTCTAATTAATTCCCTCTTTTAAAAATTCCCATCCCCAAAAATTTTAGCGCTTATGACTTCGACTGCAAAGGTATGCACCTGCATCCTAATAGGTATATTATGCCTATTCACCAACATAGATTTACAAGCAAACTCAATATACACTCACCCAACAGTGGAACTCTTCGACAATATCCACGTGGGGACAGATAAAATACGATTTGTAGAGGAAGCAACTTATTTCACATTGAATGAGGAAGCTTTAGCACAAATCCAACAACAGAAACTTGAAACAATGACGCTTCAAATCCCCTTTGGAGCTACTAAAAAATTGGAAGTTACCTTATCAAAAGCTACTTTTTTAGCAGATGACTTTAAAGTGACGGTCCAATCTGAAGACACATATAATACCCTTTCTTATTCCCCTAACCTCTTTTACAGAGGCGCTATTTCAGGAGAGAAGGACGCCATAGTTATATTGAACTTTTATAAAGAGTCAATGACCGGTGTTCTTTCCCTGAATGGTGAAAGTTATAACATTGGCAGATACGGAAAGGAAGACTCCAACACATTTGTACTTTACAAAGAAAGAAATATCAACGCATCCAATCCATTCGCTTGTTCCGCAGAAGATCCAACAGAATTAATCGTTACAGGAGGCAGTCAATCAAGGTCTAGTTCTAATAATACCGTTAGCGTATATGTAGAATGTGACCATGAGTTATATAAAGCAAATGGTTCTTCTGTTGAAGGGACAGTAGATTTTGCAACGGGCTTATTTAACGTAATAACGGCTATTTACGAAAATGATGATATTAAGGTGGAATTAAGCGAAGTAAAAGTATGGTCAACTAGAGACCCTTATCCAACTAATTCTGCTAAAGCGGCAAGAGATGCTTTTGGAGAAGCCTTAGATGGAGAATTTAATGGAGACATCGCTCATCTTTTATCAAACTACAAAGTAAACGGTACCGTGCCAAATGGTGGCTCTGCTAATATTGATGCTTTATGTGATAAAGAAAAAGCGGTTGGCTATACCAATATTACGACTACTTATAGAGACTATCCAACTTATTCTTGGACGGCATATGCTGTGACGCACGAAATTGGTCATAACTTAGGTTCACCACACACCCATAGCTGTTTATGGCCAACTGGTCCAATTGACAACTGTTGGTGTCCAGAAGGAGATTGTGACCAAGGAGCAGAACCTGCTTCAACTGGTGGTACCGTGATGAGCTATTGTCATTTAAATCCACAATGGACAAACGATTGTGATTTATCCGCATCCAACCCAGGCATTAATTTAGCCAATGGATTTGGAGATATGCCAGCGGATTTGATTAAAAGTAGAATTAATAATGCCAGTTGTTTGAATAGTAATGGCGGTGGAATAGTACTGGCTTTTCAGGCAAATTCACGAATAACAGATGAGGCTTGTAACCAACAAAATGGAAGAATTATTTTAACGGTTAGCCATGGTCAAACACCCTATACTTACAATTGGAGCAATGGCGCAACAAGTAAAGATTTGAACAATATTTCCGCAGGGGATTATAGTTGTACGATTACGGATGCAACAGGAAGAACGACAACGATAAATGTAACTGTAAATGGTTCTGAGCCTTTTTTTGTTAGCGCAGGTGCTGACCAAATTATTGGATGTTCAGAGCCAATTGTCATGCTAGATGGAAGTGAATCAAGGAATGGTTTTTCTTATAATTACGAGTGGTCAAGCTTAGAAGGTAGATTATATGGTGATGTTAGAAAAGAAATTATCTCTGTTTCAGAACCGGGCACTTATGTGTTGACGGTAAGCAATGAAGATACGGGTTGTATTGTAAAAGATACTGTTGAAGTTACAGAAGATTTTACACCACCAGCATTTACTTTATCGGCAGAAGCTTTGTCTTGTGACAATGCCAACACCACAATAAGAACAACGGGTTCTCCTAATATCGATACCTATCAATGGACAGGGCCAAATAATTTTTCAAGCATTTTAGCTAGACCGACAGTATCTGAAATAGGGATGTATACCGTTATAATTACTGCTACAAATGGCTGTACAACAGAAAAAAATATCGAAATAATCGGAAATACTTCAATGCCAACGATTAGCGCTGAAGGAGGAACGATTACTTGCGGAAATACAACGACTCAGTTAATCGCTAATACAGCAGCCATGGTTACTTATGAGTGGGTAGGTCCAAATGGATTTACTGCTAATACTGCCAACCCAATCGTTGACCAAGCAGGGGAATACACTTTAAACGTAACAGCAGAAAATGGCTGTACGAGCCAAACAACGGTGACGGTGACGGCAGAAAATGAGTTGCCAGAGATTACAGCGCAAGGCGGGGCAATTACTTGTGGGAACAGGAATATTCAATTATCAGCAACTGCAAATACAACCGTTACCTACGAGTGGACAGGACCAAATAATTTCCAATCAACGGCTGCTAGCCCAATGGTATCAGCAGCAGGTACCTACAACTTAGTGGTTACAACAGAACATGGCTGTACGAACCAAACTACGGTGACAGTTACCGCAGAAAATGAATTGCCAGCAATTACTGCGCAAGGCGGGGCAATTACTTGTGGGAATACGAATACTCAATTATCAGCAACTGCAAATACAACAGTTACCTACGAGTGGACAGGACCAAATAATTTCCAATCAACGGCTGCTAGCCCAATGGTATCAACAGCAGGTATCTACAACTTAGTGGTTACAACAGAACATGGCTGTACGAATCAAACTACGGTGACGGTTACCGCAGAAAATGAAGTGCCAGCGATTACTGCGCTAGGTGGAACAATTATTTGTGGCAATACAAATACCCAAATTTCAGCAACTGCAAATACTACGGTTACCTATGAATGGACAGGACCGAACAATTTCCAATCAGCAGAACAAAATCCTTTAGTTGAAACAGCAGGTGTTTATAATTTATTAGTAACGAATGCAAATGGTTGTACCAACCAAGCTAGTGTAACAGTAACTGCACAAACAGCTGCACCAATTATTACGGCAAAAGGCGGTTTGTTAGACTGCAATAGTCCTACAGCTACTTTTGTAATCGTAACAGACGAAACAGACCTAAATTATAATTGGACAGGACCAAATGGTTTTGTTTCTGATGAACAAACACCAATAGTCGCTACGGCAGGAATTTATAGATTGATTGCTAGAAAAGGAACGGGATGTACAACGATTTTAGACGTGGAGGTAGAAGAAAATTTTACAATACCGCATATCGCTATTAGTGGAGAAAATCTTACTTGTGCTACTAATAAAGTAACCTTAAAAGGATTGTCTAACGATAATATTCAAACTTTTACTTGGGAAGATAGTAATGGCATCATTGGTACAACTCAAGAAATAGAGGTAATAGAAGCAGGGACTTATATCCTAACTGGAACTACTGAAAATGGCTGTTCTACTACGGAGGTATTTACGGTGAATGCCGAAACAGAAGTACCAACTATTGAATTGAAAGCGGATGATTTGACTTGTGCAAATCCGATGACTACTTTAAATTTAATTACTGCGACTACTGATTTAAGCATTAATTGGACGGGACCTGAAAACTTTTCTTCCGTAGAAAATAACCCAATAGTAGCCTTACCGGGAACTTATGAAGTGCAAGTAACAAATTCAACAGGATGTAGCAATACTGCGACTATAACCGTTAATCAAGCAGGAACTTCTGCTATTCAATTTGCAGAAACGACTGCCCTTTCTTGCCAACAAGAAATCGTGACAATTGATGCCTCTGCTTCTATTTTAACAGAAAATGTTTCCGTTGAGTGGACAACAGAAAATGGCAACATCATCCACCAAATCAATGAATTGATGGTTTCGGTCAATGAGGCAGGCACTTATGCCTTGACCGTAAGAGATTTAGAAACAGAATGTGTGACGGTTGAAACGATAACGATAGCGGCAGCACCAGCTATTTCTGCAAGAATCGAAAATGACAATGTATTGACTTGTGCAACAACTTCTATCACCTTAACGGCAGCGATTGGAGATAATTCAGAAAATGCGGTATACAATTGGGTAACAGAAAATGGAAATATTATTTCTGACCGAGCGACAAAAGAAATCGAAGTAGATGCACCAGGCGATTATACGCTTTTTGTAACCGATACGATTACAGGCTGTTCGGATGCGACTTTTGCAAGTGTACGAGAAGCAGCTAGACTAGAAGCGACTATCGAAATGCCTGAAATATTAACTTGTAATCAATTAACTACTATTCTAAGTGGAGCGGGGTCAACAGTTAATTCAGCTTCAAAAATAGAATGGAGTAGAAATGGAGACATCATTCCAAATAGTAATGTGTTATTTTTAAACGTAGATGCAGCAGGAATTTACACTATGACGATTACAGATACAGTGAATCAGTGTCAAACAATCGCAGAAATGGAAGTAATCCAGCATGAAATTCCTCAGGTAACAGTAGCAAACGTTGAAGCAGATGCTTGTGCAAAAGCAGAAGGCAGTATAGCCTTAGCTGTGACAACAGATAGCAACTATGAAATCGTGTGGAATACTGGCGCAACAGGAGCAACTATTGAACATTTAGAAGCAGGTGATTACACGGCAACTATTACAGACGAAATTGGTTGTCAAGTAATTATCAGTAGAAGCATTCAAGAGACTGCACCAATTTCAATCAGTGAAATTGCGATGACCCCAATCACTTGTCACGACAGCCAAAACGGTAGCATTGCCGTAGAATTAAAAGGTGGGAATTTTCCTTATGAGACCCAATGGTCAAATGGAGAAACAGGCTTAGAAGCCTTCGATTTAGCTGCGGGAACACATAGTTTGGAAGTAGTAGATGCAAAGGGTTGTGTGAGTACTTTTGAATTTCCAGTTTCCGCGCCAAATGTGTTGGAAGCAGCAGTACAAGTGGTGGATAATGATGTAGTAGTTGAAGTATCAGGAGGTGCAGCTGATTACAATTTTTTATGGAGTGATGGAACAACAGAAAGTTATGGGTCAAATTTTGAAGTAGGCAATCATGAGGTGACGATTGAGGATGCAAATGGATGTAGTATAACAAAATCTTTTGAAATAGAAGGAGTGGTGACAAGTCTCCTAAACGAGTTAGGTCCAGATTTGGAAATTCAAGCTTTTCCTAATCCAACAACAGACTATTTTGTAGTAAAAAAAGAGCTAAAAAGTAGCAGTTCTATTGATTTAGCTGTTTATTCTGTGGATGGTAAGCAGATGGTAGCGGCTTCTTCTAAAGGAAATACTATTGATACAACTGTAAATACGGCTAACTGGCAGCCTGGAACTTATTTTTTACGTGTTGTGACGAAGGAAGGAATGTCTATGCAAAAAATTCAGGTAGTAAAATTATAATTTTTTTCTCTTTTTTAGCAACCGAATGAACAACTAAGAGAATGTCGTTACAGACAGCGCTATGTTATGGCGACCAAAGGCAGACATGTCAATTGGTCGCTTTTTTTTTGTTATTAATCATAATAGATGTAGATTTTAATACGATGAAAAATACTTGGTATTGATGGAAAATACTTGATTTAATACGATGAAAAATTTACTTGATTTTTTTTATGGAATTTACTGGTGGGAGGTAATATATGGAAGTGATTATTTGTGCAAAAATAGTAATCACTGTTATACTTGTAATAGTTCAAAAATGATGCCAAAAGTACGTTTCAAAACTTCTATTTTTAAACTTTTTTTTGATGTATTTTCTTAGCAAAAGTGGAGGTTATTTTTGAAGAAATTGTAATCGTTATTACAGTATAATATAGTTCAAAATCCGTGCCAAAAAGTAATTTAAAAATACTGTTTTTTAAAAATAATAATTGA
>CAYMSC010000265.1:0-8657 GCA_964392805.1 uncultured Saprospiraceae bacterium | reverse complement strand
AAAAGAAGCCGTCCTAGATGTTCAAGTTATTGTTTTGCCGTTACTAAGGTAGAAATAAACCAATGATGGTGTTATTTTTCTTCCAAAAATAAAAAAAAAATCGTTCGCCGCTAATCAATTACCTTCCCTCTATTCAAAATTCCTTTGGGATCCATTGCTTGTTTCAATGTTTTCATCAACTGAATTTCTTCGGGGGTTCTACAAAATGGTAAATAAGCTTTTTTATCTATTCCAATGCCATGTTCTGCCGACACAGACCCACCCAACGCTTTTAATGGTTGGTAGACAACTTCATTAATTTTTGCGATTAATTCCTCATTTTGCTTATTTTTCCCAACACAAAAATGAATATTTCCATCTGCTACATGACCCAATGGAAAAACTAAATCAACTTCTGGAATTTGGTATAATTTCTTAACGGTTTCTGCTACATAGTCTCCAATATTTGGAATGGGTAAACTGACATCGTATTGTTGGTCATTCTCGCATTGGCTAATAAACACGGCTACATCTTCTCTTATTTTCCAAAACCATTCTAAATCGGATGCGGTAAACGCTACCACTGCATCGGCAATTATTTCCCCCTCTAATGCTTGTTCCAATAATGCTTGAAAGGCTGCTAAATCGTTCTTATGATGACTTCCTAAACTTTCTACTAATACATAATAAGGATAATCATATGGAAGTGGCGATTTGACCAAAGAAGGAGGATTGGTCATGGCTCTAAAAGTTTTATTCCATAATAATTCAAAGCCACTTAATGTACCTGCCAACCCGCTGTCCATAAATTTTAGAAAATCAACCACCTTTTCATAGGTCTGAATGCCTACCCAAGCACTATTCCGACTTTTTGGAGCTTCTACTAATTTTAAAACTGCTTTTGTAACCACTCCTAATGTTCCCTCTGAACCAATGAATAGTTGTTTAATATCATAAGCAGAATTGTCTTTGATTATTTTTTTTAATGAAGAAATAATCGTCCCATCTGCTAAGACTGCTTCTATGCCTAATACTAAATTACGAGTCATTCCGTAGCGAAAAACCCGCAGTCCGCCAGCATTAGTAGAAATAGCTCCACCTATTTGTGCCGAACCTTTTGCACCGTAATTTAATGGAAATAAGAGATTTTTTTCTTTTGCTACATTTTGCACATTTTCTAAAATGACGCCTGCTTGCACTGTCATCGTTCGACTTTTAGGGTCTATTTCTTCGATGTCGTTCATCTTTTCCATCGAAATGATAAGCTCCTGTCCGTCTATCGTTTCTGTGCTACCTACTAAATTGGTTAACCCACCATGCACCACTACTGGTTGATTATGAGCATGGCAAATTTTCAAAATTTCGGACACTTCGGCAGTTGTGCGAGGTAAGGCTACAGCTTTGGCATTAAGTGGTTGGTCCATACGCCAAATGTGGGTATATCTTTGGCTTAATTCATTGCCTGTTAATATCAATTCATCGCCGATTTTCTGTTGTAGGTCAGTTAGAATATTTGATGCCATTTTTAGAAAGGTTTAGAAAGAATATTTTTTATTTTCAAATAAAGTGATGTGTAGTAGGAACACCAAGTTGCACTTAAAGCTACCTAAATTAATAAACGATATTCACTGATTTTAAAGTAGTATAATTGTAAACGCCTACTTTGCCCAATTCTCTACCAATGCCGGATTGTTTATAGCCGCCAAGTGGTAATCCTGGGTCTGACCGAACAGGAGAATTTACATAAACGACTCCTGCTTCCAATCTATTTACCATTGTCATGGCTTTAGAAATATCTTTGGTCCAAACCGTAGCTGCCAAACCTAATTGGCTATCATTTGCTAAATGCAAAGCATCTTCCAAATCATCAAAGGGGACAGCAACCAAAACAGGTCCAAATATTTCCTCTGTTATAATTGTTTTTTGATTATCTACCGAACTAAAAATAGTGGGTTTTAAAAAATAGCCTTTGTCTAAAGGATTTTTAGTTCCACCAGTAACCAATTTAGCACCTTCTTCCATACCCGAATCAATGTAACTGCATACCTTTTGTAAATGACCTTTAGAGACCAATGGGCCTAATTGTGCGGTTTCATCAAAGCCATGAGAAATTTTCATTTTTTGTGATGCGTGGCTAATATCTGTCAGCACTTTATCAAAGACTTTTTTCTGAATATACACCCTTGAACCTGCCACACAAACTTGACCTTGATTTCTAAAAATTCCTGCTGCGACTCCTTTGGCGGCAAAATCTAAATCTGGGGCATCATTAAAAACGATAGCAGGAGATTTGCCACCAAGTTCTAGCGATACACCCGTCACATTATCCATTGCTGTTTTGCCAATGATTTTTCCCGTATAGGTCGACCCTGTAAAGGTGATTTTTTTTATTGCTGGATGAGCAGTCAAACTAGCCCCTGTGATGCTTCCATCGCCCGTCACAATATTCAATACGCCTGCTGGCATTCCTGCTTCCATTGCTATTTCTGCCAGTAAGAGCGCAGACAAAGGTGTTTCTTCGGATGGTTTTAACACAACCGTACAACCTGCGGCTAAGGCAGGAGCAATTTTCCATGCAGCGATAGAGATAGGAAAATTCCAAGGCACAATCGCAGCAACTACGCCAATTGGCTCTCGTTTGGTAAAGGCAAAATTTTGCCTACCTCCTTTTTGAGCTTGGGAAATATCTAAAGTTTCTCCTTCTATTTTAGTCGTCCAACCTGCATAATACCTAAAAGTTTTTGCAGCACCTCCTGCATCCGACGAACGAGCATCATTTATCAATTTCCCGTTTTCTAAAGTGACTAATTGGGCAATCGTCTCTGAATTTTCACTAATCAACTCTGCAAGTCGATACAAAATTTTTCCACGAGCATCAGGGCTCATTTTGCGCCAATCACTATTGTAATGAAAAGCTTTTTTTGCAGATAAAACGGCTGCATCAACATCTTCTTTTGTTCCTACCGCCACTTTTCCAATTTCTTCTTCCGTAGCAGGGTTGGTTACCGAAATTTGTTCACTTCCGAGACTATTTTGATAGGCGCCATTTATAAAATGTTGATGATTTTTTTTCGCTAAAAATTGAACTAATCGACTCGTTAATTGGACCATTTATAATGCTTTTCCTTTTACTAAAAAAGTGGTTTTTATAGAAGCTTCTTTTAAGTGCATAAAGGCTTTTCTTCTTTCGTCTTTAAGAAAATTGTGAAAGTCATTTTCTGAATCAAAAGAAATAAAATGTAATTCATAAGGTATTGGCCCTTGACAAGCAATGATACTTTCTTCTGTTGGTCGAATTCGATAAATCACTCGTCCACTGTAATCACTCATTAATGGGATGGCAAAATCTTCAAATTCATTAAAAATAGCTTCTTTTCCTTCTTTTAAGAAAATTATCATCGTTAAGTATATCATTGAGCGTTAATTGAGATGGAAAGTAGGGTAAAATAGCTTGAATTTTAAGTTTATCAAATTGATTACTAGTTAATTTAAGTTGCGGACAATCGGTAGAAAAGTCTTTAGGCTTTCCCGTCTACGACCTTTAGGTCGGTTTAACTATAAAACGACATCATTTACAGGCCTAAAGACCTTTGACAGGAAAGCCTGAAGGCTTTTCTACCAGTTTTGTCACAATTTTTAGGTCAAATACCAGCGATTAACAATAGTATCAATTTCAGCCATTTGGGGATATTGTTGTCTTAGTTTAGCAGCATATTCATTAGCGGTAGCATCATCTGCGGCTAAACTTCCAGTATTATGCAAATCCGCTTCGTTTTCAATATTTACTTTATATATTTCGTCAATATGCAAAGGCGTAAAATGTCTATGTTGTAGAATTTTTTTAAAAACAAATTCATAGACTTCGGGGTCATAAGGTGGTTGACCTTCCATTGAGATATTTCTACCAAATTCATTGGCAATGCCACAAACCATTTTCCAAATCAACAACATAACAGAAGGTTTAGCGCCCATCCAGGTTTTGGCATCTTCCGAAATTTGCTTTTTTCTATTCTCTTCTATTATAGCCCTTACCTTTTTGGAAGGTATCGGAATGAGCATTTGAAAATCAGGACTTTTAAAGAAGTTTTCTAATGCCTCATCTGCTTGGATTTTAGCTAATTCAATAAACCGATGACCGACTAATGGTGCTTCAATTAACAATAATTCTTCCTTTTTTGGATGTTGGGTTAACCAATTTTTTAGCGTGTCTAATAACCAAGCACCTGCACTTAATTTCACCCCATTATGCACCTCATCATTTTCTATGGGATAGTGCTTTGCTATCTCCTTCGTTTCAAAAGATTTTCGAGCTATATCCCATTGAATCACGCTTACTTTTTTGCCCTTTGCCTCCGCTATCAATTGAAATTGATTGATATATAAACTTTTACCTACACCGGGAAGCCCAGAAAATACGACTACTTTAGTGGTATTTGCCGCTTTTTCAAGTGCCTGATAAATTGGGCTATCCGTTGGTATAATACTTTCTTGAACATTCATAAGTCCCATTGCTTTTTTTGAACGCAAGCCCATTTTAGGTCCATGTTTTTTAAAATAGGCTTCCATCAAAGGTGTTTTTAAGGAAACGCTACCTTTTAGCTCAATAATTTCAACTTTATTAATAGTTGTATCGTAAATAGCAAAGGTCGCTTTTTTTGTTTTTCCAGCCGATACTTCTCCTGGATTTACCACCCAGCAACTATTTATTTTTTCTATTTTAAACAGATGCGTGTGTCCATAAAAGACGGCATCATACTCACCAGATTTTGCCATTGGCATAGCTAAATCTTCATAATGCGAAATAAATATTTTTTTACCATCAAAATCTAAAAAGTCATACACATTTTTGCTTACGGTTAATACACTATTTGCTCTTTTAGAAGCTAGCGTAATCTCTACTTTTTCCCCATCATTATTTCCCCAAATCATAAAAACAGGAATCGTTTGAGTCGCCAATAATTTAGCAATACCACTATTCATTAAATCACCCAAACAAATAATCTGTTTCACTTTTTTTTCACCAATTTCTTCCAATGCTAAAATGAGGTTATGGAAATTCTCGTGAATATCGGATAGGATGGCTATTTTCATATTATCCCCTAAGTTTTGGTAAACTTTTAAATCTATTGGTACTTGGTAAACCTGTGCCAATAGGTACTTCGATAATTGTTGGTAAAGTTTCCCCTTTAGCATCCCGAATCGCTTTTCGCATATCTTCAAAATTATTTACTCGTACCCCATTTGCACCAAAAGCATGAGCTAATTTCACAAAATCAGGATTGTGCAAATCAGTAGCAATAACTCTATTATCGTATAAATTTTCCTGCATTTCTCTCACATTGCCATACAAGTTATTATTAAAAATCAAAACAATTACGCCTATTTTATGCTGTACTGCCGTAGCTAATTCTTGTACCCCAAACATAAATCCTCCATCGCCTGCAACAGCAATAACTGGCACATCTGGTTTGGCTACTTTCGCGCCTAATGCCGTTTGAAATCCCCAGCCAAGAGTTCCCATAAATCCCGTGCAAAGATAAGTTCTTGGTAAATAAGCGTCGTAAACAATTCGACTGGCAAAACCTACTTGCGTTAGCTCATCTACTAAAATACCATCATCGGGTAATTCTTCACGGATAATTTTTAAAATAGTAGATTGGGGTTCTAAATAAGCAGTTTTTTCATTCCACGCTTTCCGAAAATCTATCATTTCCGATTTTCGTGACGGGTTGGGATTCGTATGATTAGGCAATTCTTCGAGAATCGCTTTGACAGCAACAGCCGCATCCGCCGTAAGGCTAAGTGTTGGTTTTGTAATCCGATTATGTGCCGTTTCATCTATATTAATGCTAATAAATTTTAGTTCTTTATCTACTCCCCATTTACTTAATGGCATTCTAACGTGGCTACCAATCCCTATGACTACATCTGCTTCTTTCCAAAGGGCATGAGCGGCAGGAACGGGAAAACTTAAATAGTGTTTACTAGATAAAATCCCTTTCCCTGTGCGATAGGAAAAAGTGGGGGCTTGTAAATATTCCGCCAAGGCTAGTACTTCCTCATTGGCTTCCATTGCCCCACTACTGACAAAGATTAATGGATTTTTGGCTTTGGCAATTAATTTTGCCGCAGTGGCTATTTCTTCGTCAATGATTGGTGTTGGTAGGGTTGATTTTTTTTGATAATTTGAAAAATCTATTTCCATTTCTTTGGACAATACATCCATCGAAACTTCAACGCCTACTGGCCTAGGTCTACCATTCTGTAATTGATGAAAAGCGGCAGCCATTAACCTAGGAATATCGTTGGGAGCAGTTGCTCGTTCTGCCCATTTTGTCAATTGGCGTTGGATGCTTAATTGGTCAGGAATTTCATGTAAAACACCTCGACCTTTACCTTGTGCTTTGAGTGGTATTTGCCCGACCAAGGAAAGAACTTTAGCATTTAAACCCCATGCAGTTGCCAATGCAGCCGAACTATTTAAAAAACCTGGTCCAGGAACGATATTACAGACTCCAACTTTTCCAGAGGCTAAATTATAGCCCAAAGCCATATAGCCAGCCCCTTGTTCATGTCGAGTATGTAGCACTTTAATTTCCTCCCGATAATCATAAAAAGCATTATACAACCAATCGTTTTGAACGCCCGGTAAACCAAAAACGGTATCGACCCCTTCTTTTATTAAACTTCTAACTACTGCTTGTCCACCTGTTAATTTCATTTTATGAATGTTTTGTCCCTATGGGATTTAATCAGAAAAATTAAATTGCCACCCGTCATAGCTTAGGAATCAATTAAAATTAAAATGCAAATTAAAAAACACTCTGGCAATCAGCAATTTATAATTTCAAATTTGTAAATTTATTTTTTCAGCATTTCTTAGGTATTCCTGCCTGAGCCATATCGTACTTCCACAAGATTGCCTAAGCTACAATATGAAGCGGTGCTCTTAGTTTATATTTCCCAATGGTCTAACTTCTGACCCTGTAATTCCAGTTACCTTATCTCCTAAAATTTGCCGAATACTATCTGCTTTGAATTCTAGTTTTTTGACAATTTCTGGATGTTGGTTGGCTACATTTGTTAACTCCTTTTCATCATTTACCAAATCGTATAGTGCTAAGTTAGTACTTATTTTTTCATAATTTGCTAAAGTCCCATCTTGTCCACCTACTTTTCCATTTAGCGAATTAAAAGCATGAGGTAAAACCAGCTTCCATTGTTTAGTCATTACCGCTTCTAATTGATTTTTGTTCATATAAAAATAATAGGCATTATGTGCCATTGTCTTTTTCTCCCCTTTTAATTGAGCAGAAATATCTTTCCCATCAATTTTTTTAGTCGGTAATGCTGCTTTTGTAATTCCTGCAAAGGTAGGTAATAAGTCAATCCCATTAATGGGCGTATTGATAACCTGACCTGCTGTTATTTCTTTAGGATAACGCACAATCAAAGGGGAACGAATACCTCCTTCGTAAGAAGTTTCTTTGCCTTCTTTTAAACCACCAGTGGCCCCTCCATGATTTCCATAAGCTATCCAAGGTCCATTATCCGATAAAAAAAGAATCATCGTATTTTGAGTTAATCCATTTTCTTCTAAGGTGTTCATAATTTCTCCTGTTGACCAATCTAATTCCATCATGACATCTCCATACAAACCTCTATTAGATTTGCCTTTGAATTTGTCAGACACATAAAGCGGAACATGGGGCATTGGATGCGATAGTACCATAAAGAAAGGATTTTCCTTATTTTTTTTAATAAAATCAATACTTTTCTCAGTTAATAATCCAGTCATTTCTTGTTGGATTTTTTCATCTACCGTATCAATTGTTGTAGTATTTTCAATTAATGGTAAAGGGGGAAAAGTATAATCCTTTCTTGGATTTAATGGCCACATATCGTTGGAGTAAGGGATGCCAAAATATTCATTAAATCCTTGATTCGTTGGTAAGAATTCAGGGTGATGCCCCAAATGCCATTTCCCAAAATAAGCAGATTGATAGCCGATAGGTTTTAATACATCGGCTATGGTTTCTTCTGCTGGATTTAACCCAGTAGTCGAATGTGGTAAAAAGACCCAATCAACACCTACTCGGTTAGGGTAGCAGCCCGTTAAAATACCTGCTCGTGAAGGGGTGCATTGTGATTGGGGAACATAAAAACGCGTATATTTTGCTCCTTCTTTTGCTAATAAATCAATGTTTGGCGTATCAATATCATCAGCCCCAAAAGTTGCTAAATCGCCATACCCTTGGTCATCTGTTATTATCATGATAATATTTGGTGGAGCAATTTTTTCCGAGTGCTTCTTTTTTGACGCTTCATTATTGCAAGCAACTACTAAGAAAATCAGTAAAAAAAAGGGAGATATTTTCATCATTACGTAAAATGTTGGTTGACTAAAACTCAATAAAGTAAAAATAGTTTTCTTTCGATAGTAAAGGTACTAAAATCAGCATAGTAAGTGAGCAGTCAGATTTAAGACCGATAAATCTGTCAGAAGTCAGACTCGTCAAAATGTTGACTGATTGGTTAACAATCAAACTATATATTAAGATGAAACCAAATAATATTTCAAGCAGCTTGGAAAATATACGGCGAAATTTTTAAACCTACTCTTAAAGTAGTAAGATAAAAATAAATGCAGATTCTTTAAAGTCGAACGATTAGCTAAA
>CAYMSC010000264.1:0-8663 GCA_964392805.1 uncultured Saprospiraceae bacterium | reverse complement strand
CTCCTGTTTCCAATCTAGCTAGTTTAGAAATTAAAATACCATAATATTTTTCAGGCATCCAAGCCTTTTCTTGACTCAATAAAGTAGCATATGTACCATTATGATTGATTTCAAAATCATAAACGACTGGCTCCATCGCATAAGGTAAAGCAGCAGCTAGTTCTTGTTTGGTCGTTCGAATTATTTTAAGGACTGCTTGCTTCGTTTTTTTAATATCCTTGTTTTGGATATACATTCCCATTCCTCCACCAGACATCCCGCCCAGCATCATAAATCCAAGGTAATCTTCCCCAAATTTCTTTTTAGTTCGAGCGATTAACGTTTCTGTATAATGATTGGTAGCCCAAGGAATGATGGTTTTTATTGGGTAGTCAAAATTATGTCCTGTCCATTTCGCCAAAGCTTTTACATCTCCATTTTTCAAAGCGGTTAAAATACCCTCATAGACTTCATTCGTTGCTAATCTAGCTTTCCATTCTGCCTCAGACCGCAACAAATATTTCTCCGTCACCATTTCCAAAACAGGGCCTACATTCTGCGCCATTCCTCCGTGCATCAAAACTAGAGATTCCGTCAATCGTTGGGCCATTTCAGGATGAACATCGCTTTTATCTAAAAGTCTGTGCTGTGGCAATAAACAACCTCGGCTAATATTATATTCGGGGTCGCCTTCTTTCGCTAAAGCTCCCTCAATCGCCTTTATCCCAGGCCAAACGCCACCAGAATCTTGCCATCCACCACCAGAACCGCCTAACCATTCTCCTAAAATCGCTCTAGCAGCTACTAACCTTCTTTCTGACTCTTGCAATTGTCCTGTTAAATTTTTTGTCTGTCGAGTAGCCCGCATTAATACGGCTATAATAGACCCTAATAAGTTTGTAGAAACCGCAAAACGAGAACCTTTAGGAATATCATTGACCATTGTCACCAATTCCAAACCCATACCGGGGGCAACAATATGTCCTAATAAATCTCCCAAAGATTGCTGTGTGCCTTCAAAAGATGGCGGAATGCAACCAGAAGCAATCACGCCTGCTTTCAATAGGCTCAAATAATCATTCCCAAAATTGAATAAATCTTCAAGCGTCGTCACATCTTTAGTCACGCCTAAATCAACACTTGTCAATCTCAAAACAGGTTCTGAAATAACTCTAATATAACTTTGAATAGGTGGTCTAATTGCTTTATCTCGACCAAATACGCCTAGATTGACGGACACATTTATCACCCTTGCACCTTCTGGATAATCCATTCCCAAAAAGAAAATATCAGACCAACCGCTATGACTCAAATCCATCCGAACGGCTGTTTTTTCGGCTAAGATGGGAAATAAAGCCTCATTCTCTCCTCTTTCTAAAAGTCGATTATGAATTTTGATAGGATGCTGTGCCGTATATCCACCTCTAAACATCCATTGATTTCCTGCGGTTGACCGAACACTTTTCCGAACTTGGTCTCCTAAAATTTGGAAAGCTCTTTGGTGATAAGCTTCTGCCAAAGCACTAGCTATTGTACCATTGATTTCTTGACTTTTTTGGGTTTGTAAAAACAAGTCAATCGCTTCTTCAAATCGACGATTTAATAAATGTTCAAAACCCAAATAAGGGGTCTTGCCCCTACTTTTTAAAGTAGAAAAATTAGGAATGACAAAACGATAAGCGGTGTATAAAAAAAGACAAGCCCTTACTCGTTCATATAAATTATCGGTTGTTGTTCTAAACTGTTCCAGTTCTCCTAAATCCGACATCAAGCGGTCCAATGATTTTCCCTTGCAACTTTTTAGAAAAGATTGATTTCTAACTTTCGGGTCAGCACTTGTTATTATATCAATGAAAATATTCATACTATTTTATTTAATCTGGCTCTACGGTGAAAAGGGTGGCTTGCCATTTATTTGATAATTATCTTTTATTGGAAAAATGGTTGTGCCATTAAAAGCAAGAGATACTTTGAAAGTATCGCTTGCTACTACCCTCTCCTCCTAGCCTCTGCTAATTGATTCACCATACTAGACAACAAAGCCTCACTATTCACCCCTTCCAATCCAAAGGAAATTTGAGCTTCTAACCAACCTAAATCCGTCCCTAAATTATAGCGTCGCCCCTTCACCTCTAGTGCCAAATATTTGCCTTCCTTAGCCAGCGTTTCCAAAGCAGGAGTTAGTTGAATATCCTGTCCTTTTTTAAGCGTTTGCATATGTCTTTCCAAAATTTCAAAAATAGAAGCTTGCAATACGTGCATTCCAAAAAAACAGAGGTAATGCCCTGCCCTTTGTCCAGGCATTAGTAGTTCTAATTCCGCTTTACTCAGCGAAGGTTTTTCGATAATTCGTTCAATTTCATAAACCCCTTGGTGTCCAGCTACAAATCTGCCGTTGATGGTACCATATTGATGAATCAAATGTTCAGGAGTTGTATTCACCGCAGAAACAGAACAGCTTTCTTGTGCTGCTAATTTCAATAATTGAGCAGCACATCTTAATTGTTGGTTATCTGCTAAATATAAATGGTCCCCCAACATTAAAATAAATGGGTCAGTGCCAACAAACGCTTTAGCACAGTAGGCCGCATGACCATAGCCTAAGGTTTCTTCTTGTACGACAAAAGTCAAATGCTTGAGTAAAAAGGAAATTTTATCCGCTTGTTTTTTTGCCCATTCAATTTGCCCAAAAGCTTCCAATAAATTATTGCTTAAAGTTTGAAAAGCAGTTTTATATCTACTTTCATCCCCAGGCGCACAGATAATACAGATTTCTTCAACCCCACTTTCAAAAGCTTCCTCTGCGATGATTTGAATAACAGGTTTATGTACGCCATCTAAATCGGCAATAGGCAACATCGCTTTTTGTACCGTATCGCCTACGGGATATAATCTTCCACCACGAGCAGCAGCGGTGATGACTGCTTTCTTAATTTGCATAGGTTATTTTTTAAAGTGTTATCGTCAAACGATGAACATATAATTTTTAGTAATTGATTTTATTTATAATACGAAGAGAAAGTCGATTATGATTCTGTAAAAAATAATCATATCTAATATTGGATGCTATTGATATCTTAATAGTTGCGATTTTTTATCAGAATCAAGCATCTAGGTCAGAGAACGTATATTTGTAAAATCAATTAATGGAATATTCGTTCAAAATCGCAAAATAAAAATATGGACCCAGAAATACTAATTACCATCGTTCGTATGCCTATGCCTTTTGGCAAATACAAAGGAGAACTAATATGTAACTTACCCGTTTCCTATTTGGAATGGTTTAAAAGAAAAGGATTCCCAAAAGGAAAGCTAGGTATGTTATTACAAACCATTTATGAAATAAAACTTAATGGTTTAGAGGGATTACTAGACCCTATAAAAGAAATGGTTAAAGCAGAAAATAAAAAACGTAATAATGACGGCTAATTACTATATTTTTTAGTTAAAGAGCCAATGATTTATGGTAAAATAAGTTACTTTAGCAAAATAATCATTAATAATATTCTGGAAAAACAGATAAATCTATGCGACTAATTTTACTAATTCTATTCACGCTATTCTTCTTACCAATTGCTAAAAGTCAAAATGAAGGTTGTGGTCTAAAAGTGACCGAAGCAGATTTCGCACAGTTTGACCATAAAGCATTCGAGACATTCCGCAAACAAAGGGCCAATCAGAAAAATAATAAAAATGTAAGTTTGGGAATCACCATTCATATTGTAGAAGCAGTATCGGGTTTTGCCAATATTGAAATCGAGCGATTATATGAAGAACTAGATGCCGTGAATCGTTTTTTCTCTCCTTCGGGTATTTCCTTTTTCTTTTGTGGTTCTCCACGATTTATACGAGGAAGAGATATTTACACCTATGAAGAAGCAAGAACAGAATTAAATAATAGAAATAATGAGGAAGGATCCATCAATATCTATTATATGGATAATATTGGAGATTCTCAATTAAGTTCTTTTGCTTGTGGTATATCCCAATTTCCGTGGAGAGGTGATTTAAAAGACCGTTTTATTATCATGCAAAAATCTTGTAGTACAAATGGGGCAACTTTAGCGCATGAATTAGGTCATTTTTTTGGCTTATTCCATACGCATGAAACATTTAGAGGTAGAGAATTAGTAGATGGTTCTAACTGTGAAATAGCAGGTGATTTATTATGTGATACACCTGCCGACCCCAATTTAGGCGCAACTGGTTTAACTGGTTGTACTTATGAAGCCAATGTAACAGATGCCATTGGAAATAGATACCGTCCAGACCCTTCCAATGTCATGTCCTACTCTCCCGACCGATGCCAGTCAAGGTTTTCGTCTAATCAAAATGACTTGATGAATTTTTATCTAGAAACAACTGATTTAAGAGAAATTATAGGGGACTGTGATTTCTTCCCAGATTATGCGATTGCGTCAAACGAAAATAGCCGAACAATCACTTCAGGGCAAGTTTTACAACTAGACTATACTTTTGATAATGAAGGAATTACAGAAGACCAAGAAGTAGAAATATTTTGGAAACTTGCACAAGAAAATCAGATTGAATTAACTATTCAAAAAGATACGCTACAATTAGAAGCTGGAAGTGGAAGTATTTCAAGAACCTTTAACCTAGAATTTCCATTATCTAAAGGTGCAGGGGAATATACGCTAACAGCAGTGCTAGACCCTAATTCTCAAATTTTGGAAAGAGATAAAAGAAATAATTTCCATGCCATGGAATTAATCGTTGATAATTCTCAATTCGAGGATGTTGTATTATTTCCAAATCCAGTTCAAGATAAACTAAAAGTATTTATTAGAGACCGTACCAAGGGAGGAGAAATTAGACTTCAAGTAAGTGACCAATTTGGTAGAGTCTATATTAATGAAGAAAGATTTAAAAATGGAGAGGAATTTTTTACAGAGCTAGATTTATTTATGTTACCTCCAGGGCTACGTTTTTATCATTTCAATGTGTATTATGCTAGAGATGACATCAATACTTCTTTTTTATTTTTAAAACAATAAACACCGATTCAATTCCTATCAAAAGCCCTTTCCGTATCTATACGGAAAGGGCTTTTTACGTTCAAGTAGGTTAATTTACTTCTCTACCGTACACTTTTTGAAAACGCCGCCTTCGGCGGCTAAAACAAGGGGTTTGGGGTGAGCAAATCTTGATTTTTTAATAAAAAATCAAGATTTGCTCACCCCAAAAATCCTCTTTACTCGCACGTAGCGTAGCGAAGTGCGTGATTTAGCAAAAAGTGTACGGTAATGAATAATTTACTAAACAATTCTAGCTATTTTACATTTATGTTCTAATATTTTCACTGTAAGTATTATTAAAAAATAAATATAATGAACAAACCATCTTTAACCATCAAACTAGTAATTAGCATCATCGCTTGTGTCGTTTTAGGCTCAATCGGAGGAATTGCTACCGCTTCTTCCGTAGACACTTGGTATGCAACAATCAATAAACCTTCCTTCAATCCACCTAATTGGATTTTTGCTCCTGTTTGGACAACTCTTTTTGTCTTAATGGGGATTGCTGTCGCTTTAGTTTGGCACGAAGGTATCAACAACAAGACCGTCAAAAATGCACTATTTCTTTTTGGCATTCAGTTTTTGCTAAATATGCTTTGGTCTTGGCTATTTTTTGGCATGCAGAACCCTCAATTAGCCTTTTTTGAAATCCTTCTTTTATGGTTATTTCTTTTGCTCACCATCCGTGCTTTTTTTGGTATCAAAAACATAAGTGGATGGTTACTAATCCCCTACATTTTATGGGTGAGTTTTGCTAGTATCTTGAATTTTTGCATTTGGCAATTAAATTAAAAATAATCGTAACATCTAATAAGCAAAACCTACCAAAATTCTAATATTTTGTTACCTTTATTTTTTGGATTTGAGTTATAGACAATTAATTGCTATTTGTCTAGCACACCTAACCAACCATTTTATTAATCAAATCAATCACTAGCTGATGAAAAAATTTCAACTTTTGCTCTTTTGCTGTTGCCTGACCGTTTGGTCAATAGCCCAAGAGACTTTCCCACGAAATGATGTGCAAGATACCCGAATGGGTGCCTATGCCTTCACCAATGCGACCATCGTCGTTGATGAAAATAGGACGATTGAAAAGGGAACTTTATTAATTAAGGACGGAAAAATAGCGTCCGTTGGCGCAAGCGTAAATGTACCCAAAGGTTATACCATTATTGACTTGACAGGTAAGCACGTATACCCATCGTTGATAGATTTACAGACCCATTATGGGATGCCAGAAGTTAAAAGAAGCAGGCGTTCATTCAGAGGGCCCGAACAAATCCAATCTAAGACAGACGGCGCATATAATGCTAACGAAGCCATCAAATCACAATTTAATAGTAGTGAAGCTTTTACTATTGATAAAAAAATGGCTGGTGAAATGAGAAAATTGGGTTTTGGTACGGTGCTAACTCACCGACCCGACGGTTTTTCTCGTGGAACAGGTGCGGTAGTTACTTTGGCGGAAAGTACTGAAAATAAAGTGGTGCTTAAAAATACAGCTTCCGCTCATTATTCTTTTAATAAAGGAAGTTCTGGACAATCTTTTCCCTCTTCAAGAATGGGCCAAATTGCTTTATTGAAACAAACTTATTTAGATGCGGAGTGGTTTGGCAAGCAGCCTATTCGCCCATTTGCGGACCAAACTTTAGAAGCATTTATTAATACCCAAAATTTACCACAATTTTTTGAAGTAGGCAATTGGTTAGATTTATTGCGAGCAGATAAATTAGGAGATGAATTTGGCGTACAATACATCATCTCAGGGGATAATGATAGCTACCAACGGATTGATGCAATCAAAGCTAGTCGAGCTAAATTGATTATTCCTGTCAACTTTCCTGCTGCCAACGATGTAGAAGACCCATTTGATGCAGAACAAGTCTCTTATCAAGATATGCTGCATTGGGAATTAGCGCCTACCAATGCTGGTGTTTTAGCTAAAAATGGCGTTACTTTCGCTTTCACCACAGATGGTTTGAAAAAGAAAAGTAGCTTCATGGCAAATGTTCGAAAAGCCATTAAAAATGGCTTGGACGAATCAGCAGCATTAAAAGCATTGACCACTACTCCAGCCGCCATGCTTGGAATGAGCAATCAAATTGGTAGCTTAAAAACAGGTAATCATGCCAATTTTATTATTACCAATGGGAATTTATTTAAAGAAAAAACAATCATTCACGAAAATTGGATTCAAGGGGAGCCTTACCGACTAAGTCCTTTATCTACTAAAGATTTTACGGGCAATTATACTTTAACAATTAATGGCGAAAGCTACAATATGAAAGTGACGGGTGATGCCAAAAGCCCTAAAGCTAAAATCATCGTGAACGATTCAACGGATTTAAAAATAAAATCAAAATTTTCAGAAGAGCTAATTAGTTTAAGCTTTCAACCCTCAAAAGACGAAACGGATAAGATTCGCTTATCAGGTTGGACAGACGGGAACGGTTGGAAAGGGCAAGGGCAATTAGTAGATGGTAGCTGGGTCGAATGGTCGGCTACTGAATCAAAATCTGCTGAGGAAACAATGGATAAAAAAGAGGATAAGAAAGGTGGCAAAAAAGGCGGAAAAAAGAAAATGGATGCTTCGACGGAGTTAGGAAAAGTAGTCTATCCTTTTATCGCTTTTGGAACGGACAAAATGCCAGAGACAAAAACTTACCTTATCAAAAATGCAACGGTTTGGACCAATGAAGCAGATGGTGTTTTGGAAAATGCAGATGTGCTATTAAAAAATGGAAAAATATCACAAGTCGGAAAAAATCTAAGTGCAGCAGGAGCAATTGAAATTGATGGAACTGGCAAACACGTAACTGCCGGTATCATTGACGAACATACACATATTGGCGCATCCGCCATCAATGACGTAGCTACCAATTCTTCAATGGTTCGCATTGGAGATGTGGTCGATTCTGAAGATGCCGACTTGTACCGAGCATTGGCAGGTGGTGTTACCGCAGCCCAAATCTTACATGGTTCTGCTAACCCGATTGGTGGTCAGTCAGCTTTGATAAAAATGCGTTGGGGTGCAAGTCCAGAAGAAATGAAAATCAAAGGGGCAGATGGCTTTATTAAATTTGCTTTGGGAGAAAACGTAAAGCGTTCTCGTAGTACTAGTTCTATTCGTTTTCCACAAACAAGAATGGGGGTCGAACAAGTTTTTGTAGATGCTTTTACCAATGCCTTGGAATACGAAAAAGAAATGAATGCTTTCGCCAAATTATCGAGTAGTGCAAAATCAAAAACGGTTGCACCAAGACGGGATTTGGTACACGAAACGATGTTGGAAATCATCAATAAAGAACGCTTTGTAAGTTGTCACTCTTATGTGCAATCAGAAATCAATATGTTGATGCACGTTGCTGAACAATTTAATTTTAACATCAATACTTTTACTCACATTTTGGAAGGTTATAAAGTAGCCGACAAGATGAAAGCACATGGCGCAGGTGGTTCTACCTTTTCCGATTGGTGGAATTATAAGTGGGAAGTTCGATATGCCATTCCTTATAATGCAGCTATCATGCACAAGGAAGGAGTCGTAACGGCTATTAATTCTGATGATAGAAATATTGGTCGTCGATTAAATCAAGAAGCAGCCAAATCTATCAAATATGGAGGTATGAGCGAAGAAGATGCTTT
>CAYMSC010000263.1:0-8678 GCA_964392805.1 uncultured Saprospiraceae bacterium | reverse complement strand
CGTACCGAAGGTGGGAATCGAACCCACACTTCCGAGGAAACTGGATTTTGAATCCAGCGCGTCTACCAATTCCGCCACTTCGGCAACTTTATAAATAAGGTAGTTTATTTAGGAGGGCAAAAATAGGAATTATTTAGCTGAATCGCAATATTTAATACGGGCATTTAAAATTATCTTTTAGGACCTTGTCCTTTTCAAAAGTTATTGGCAATATTGGCGAATATGGAAAATATCAACGATACTGCTGAACAGCAAAACTTTTGGACCGATAGATACAAAGAAAATCGAACGGGGTGGGATATAGGGTATCCTGCTACACCGATAAAAGCATATGTGGACCAATTGACGGATAGGCAGCTAAAAATATTAATTCCGGGTGCGGGGAATGCGTATGAGGCAGAATATTTGCACCAGCAAGGGTTTTCCAATGTGTATGTCTTAGATATTTCGGAAATGCCTTTGCAGCGATTTAAAAAACGAGTTCCCGATTTTCCTAAGGACCATTTACGCCATGGTAATTTTTTTGAGCAGGAAGGGCAATATGATTTAATTATTGAACAGACGTTCTTTTGTTCTTTTGAACCGACTACTGCCAATCGGACTGCCTATGCGCAAAAAATGGCAGATTTATTAGTGGTCGGTGGACAATTAGTGGGTTTATGGTTTGATATTCCCTTGGTCCTTGGCGCAAGCAAACGACCTTTTGGGGGGACAAAAGCTGATTATTTGAACTATTTGACCCCTCATTTTAACGTTCGGACTTTTGAGGCTTGTTATAATTCTATTGCGCCTCGGGCTGGAAATGAATTATTTGGAATTTTTGAGAAGAAAGGGTGATTGCTTAATGGTCTAGGGATTTCTTAAAGAATAGCTTACGTCGCCTTACTAGATAGGATTGGACTACGGATTCAACGGAGATTACGGATTTACACGGATTTTTTCTTTAGGGGGGTTCTTAAAATAACTGACGCAAAACAGCACCCGACCTAGAGCAAGTCATGTAAATTAACCGTTTAATCTGTTAGCCACCCATTCGCGAGCGGTTCACCCGTACGGGTTCATGTGGTCCAATCCTACTAGCTTAGCTGCATAAAGCCTATTCCAAAAAAATCGGAATCATTTTTATAATCAAATAGATTAGAAATAAAAATAATTACGCAAAATATTGTAATTTAATTCACTTTACCCTACCTTTGAACCGCCAAAGTTCTTTTTTGAATTAAATTAATCAACCATTGAATAACATCAATACCCAAAAATTAAGATTGGTATTTGATTTAGATAATACCTTGCTATTTCGAGATGAAGCGATGTTGACTTGTATTGAAGCTGTTTTTGACTTACGATTATCTGTTTTGCAAAAAATAGCTATTCGACAGCAGGATGAACAGGGGCATTCGGATAGAATTCATTTTTGCAAATGGCTACAATCCTACTTAAATATTGCTATGGAGGTAGCTAGTATTTGGTCATTGATTAAAAAGAACATTGGTCGATTTGTAACGATTAATCCTTCGACTGTTCGTGTTTTGTCAACATTGCAAACAACTTATGAATGTATTTTATTGACCAATGGAGGCATAGAAAATCAACAAAAAAAAATTGCACAAACAAAATTAAACACCTTCTTCCCAGCTAGCCATATTTTTATTTCGGAGTCCATAGGCTATCAAAAACCAGACTTAAAGGCTTTTCAATTGGTGCAAAATCAGTTTGACGGGACCACTCATTTTTGTATGATTGGAGACCATTGGGAAAAGGATATTTTAGGGGCGGAAAATGCAGGCTGGTATGCGGTTCATTTAACAGCAACACCCCGGTCGACTAATCGTAAAAAAATAACAAGTATTACTTCCTTAGCGATGTTGGATGACGCATTAAATAATTTGACTATATGAAAACAATAATAGGGCAGTCGAATATTTTACTTATGGTTTTAGATTCTTTGCGCTATGATGTGGCGCAAGAACAATTTTTACAAGGGAATTTACCCAATTTTCAAAAATATTTACCGAGTACTGGTTGGGAAAAACGATATGCACCGGGTTCTTTTACTTATCCATCACATAAAGCTTTTTTTGCAGGTTTTTTGCCGACTAAAATTGGCGTTAAAATAACCCCTAGATTATTTGCGACTACTTTTCATGGGAGTGAATCGACTACCGAAGAGACGTTTACTTTTGCGGAGAATGATTTAATTACTGCTTTGCGAAATAGAGATTATGCCACTAATTGTATTGGCGGTGTTGGTTTTTTTAACAAACAAACCAAAATCAGCCAAGAATTTCCTAGTCTTTTCGAGGAAAGTTATTGGGCAACAGCAACAGGGGTAACAGCTAAAGATTCTACCAAAAACCAATTTGAATTAGCGGAAAAATGGATAAAAAAGACAAGCCAACAATTTTGTTTATTTATTAATGTGTCCGCTATTCACCAACCTAATTATTTTTATACTCGAACTAAGAAAATGGATGATTTAGAAAGTCATGCGGCTGCTTTAAAATATGTGGATAGCCAGTTACCTATTTTGATGGATGCACTACAAAAAAAAGGACCAAGTTTCTGCATTATTTGCAGCGACCACGGTACGGCTTATGGAGAGGATGGACATTGGGGGCATAGAAATGGACATTCAACGGTGATGGAGGTGCCTTATATTCATTTTTCAACAGCCTAAAGGATTAGAGCTTGTTGGGAAAAAATCTTAAATCATAATTTCAAACAGCGTTTTCAGCGTCAAAAAAATCGCTACACCTCTTACTTTAAACGTAAAAACCAGCTAACATGACTGCAGCAACACCCAAACTAAATATCTACGAACAATACACTTATAGTTATCCACATAAACATACCTACCGACCTTTAACCCAAAAAGTAAATCTAAAGAAGGTCTGGGAACAAGAAGATACCAGCAATTTATTCGCCTATCTCCACATTCCCTTTTGTGAGATGCGCTGTGGTTTTTGCAATTTATTTACCATCGCAAATCCAAAGGAAGGCGTCGGACAATATTTGGATGCTTTGCAAATAGAAGCTTTAACCTATAAGGAAGTTATTGGACCTACTAATTTTGAAGAATATGCTATTGGTGGTGGAACGCCTACTTTTTTATCCGCCACAGAATTAGCCAGAATGCTTGCCATTTTTAAGGAAGATTTAGGGGTAAATACCCAATTAAAATATGGTAGTATTGAAGCGTCTCCAAAATCAATCACCGAAGAGAAAATCCAGTTAATTGAGGCTTATGGCATCAATCGTATTAGTATGGGCGTGCAATCTTGGATAACAGCAGAAACAAAATTATTGGGTCGCCCACAAACACCAGAAATAGTTCGTGAAGCAGTTGAGTTAATCAAAAAAGCTACTGTTCCTGAGTTCAATTTAGATTTGATTTATGGCATTTATGGCCAAACAAAAACTTCTTGGTTATATTCATTGGAAAGCACGATTGCCTACGAACCAACAGAAATTTTTCTATATCCACTCTATACTCGCCCTCTAACAGGCTTGAGTAAAATGCAACAAACGAGCGTCGATAATCGCTTAACCTTATATAGAATTGGGCGAGATTTTTTGAAAAACAATGGCTATATCCAAACTTCTATGCGTTGTTTTAGAAAGGAAAATGCGCCAACAATCACCAATAATTATGCTGCTACAACTGACGGAATGATTGGCATAGGAGCAGGGGCTCGTTCTTATACCAAAAAATTGCATTACAGTACCAATTATGCGGTTACTCGAAAAGCGACCAAAGCCATCATTCATGCGTATAGTCTAAAAGAAGATTTTAAGACCATTGATTATGGGGTTTATTTAGACAACAAAGAACAAATGAATCGTTTTTTTATCAAATCGTTGATTGATGGAGGGGTTTTGTCTCCTGAAAAATTTAAGCGGCAATTTGGTAGAGACTGTTTATCTTTTCCCATTATTCAGCAATTATTGGATGAAAAATGCTTGGAATGGACAGCTAATTATTTACAATTAAGCGAAGCAGGGATGGAAATGGAAGATGCTATTGGTCCCCTGTTTTTTTCGGATACCGTTAGACAATTAATGCAGGTATTTGAGTTAAAAGGTTGATAATCTGAAATTAGAATTAAATGAAACCAGTCCTTAATTTATTATACCGAGGTCCATTGGAAAGTTGCAATTACGATTGCCAATACTGTCCTTTTGCCAAGAAGAAAAACACAAGAGCAGAATTGCTTTATGACAAAAAATGTTTGGATAAATTTGTTACTTGGGTGAGTGAACAGCCGTATACTATTAGTATTCTATTTACCCCTTGGGGAGAAGCTTTAATTCGCAAATATTACCAGGCCGCTATTATTCGATTGAGCCATTTGCCAAATGTAAAAAAAGTGGCGATTCAAACAAATTTATCTAGTCGATTAGGTTGGTTAACACAAACCAATAAAGACAAAGTAGCCCTTTGGACAACGTATCATCCTACAGAAATAAAAGTGACACAATTTGTCAAAAAATGCGAGTTATTAATAGCTTTGGATATTAAATTTAGTGTGGGTATCGTTGGGAAAATCGAACATTTTTCCCTTGCCCAACAATTACGAGATAGCCTACCAACATCCATTTATGTATGGGTGAATGCTTACAAGCGAGTGGCTAATTATTACACGCAGGAAGATATTGCTTTTCTAAACCAAATTGACCCTTTATTTAATTTGAATAATACGATTTATAATACCAAAGGAAAAGCTTGCGCTGCTGGCGAATCTAGTTTGTCGATTGATGGAGCAGGAAATATTAGTCGTTGTCATTTTATTAAAGATAAATTGGGCAATATTTACGAACAAGCATTATCAGAAATTCTAAAACCTAGGGCTTGTAGTAATAACCAATGCCGCTGTTATATTGGATATATGCACTTAAAAGAGCTTGATTTATCAGCCACTTATGGGGATAGGGTTTTAGAACGTATTCCTTTAGAACAAGGTCATTAAGTAACGGCAAAACAATAACTTGAACATCTAGGACGGCTTCTTTTGCTCCTATTTTTACTTTAAAATCGGTCATAGTATCAACAATACTCCCTCTTTTAAAGAAAAACTAGAACCAAAATAAGCTCGTCCAGATGACCAACTTATTATTTCGTCGTTACTAAAGCTAATATTTCAAAACAAAAATAATAATAATGAAAGCTGAATTAATTTACCAAGATTCCAGTAGCAATAAATTCTGGAGGATTGCGGTGGAAGGCAATGAACACACCGTTACTTATGGTCGAGTAGGCACCAATGGAACTTCCAAAACCAAAACATTTGCCGATACCGCCGCCGCACTTAAAGATGCACAAAAATTAATCAAGGCAAAGCAAAAAAAAGGATATAAAGAAGCTGCCGCTAAAGCACAGATTATTAGAGATAGCTACACATTAGCGGGCAAACCCATCAAAGACTTTGGTTCGACTATTAATCCTGCCACAGCAATTAAAGTATTCTCTGATTACGATGAGGAATCGAAGGTGGTTAACAAACTAGATAAGCTAGCCAAACTTTCTAATATTGGAGAGATGGACACTTTAGTCATAGGTGCGTGGCAAGATGCCCATGACCCCATTTCGACCCAAATACTGGAAAAATTAATTGAATTAAAAGATACTTTTGCTGGGTTGAAGCATTTATTTATCGGAGATATGGAGTCTGAAGATTGTGAGATGTCTTGGATAATACAAGCGGATTACACCAATTTCTATCAACATTTTCCAGCCTTAGAAACTTTGGGAATTCGAGGTGGAACAGACCTAGTATTAGGAAAAATTGACTTACCTAACTTAAAAAATCTTATTATAGAAACAGGTGGTTTGAATGATGATGTGCTATCAGATATAGTCACCTCTAATTTGGCGCACTTAGAACATTTGGAAATTTGGTTAGGTACGGACGATTATGGCTGTACGATAACAATTGAAGATTTAAAACCACTTTTAAATGGCAACTATCCTAAGTTAAAATATTTGGGTTTAAAAAATTATCATCAACAAGATGCTTTAGCTGATGCCTTGCAAGGAGCAAGCATTTTAGCAACTATTGAGACCTTAGATTTATCAATGGGGACTTTAACCGATAAAGGAGCAGAGGCATTATTTAATAATGAGGCTTTATTAAACTTAAAACATCTTAATTGTCGACGGCATTTTATTACTGATAAATGGCAGGAACAATTGACCAAAAAGTTTGCGGGTCAAAATATTAATTTAGTAGATGCAGAACAAGCAGATGAATACGATGATGAGGTTTATTATTATGTAGAAATAGGAGAGTAAATTGTAAGGAAAGAGCTTTTTACACAAACCCAAGCTCTAAACACTTCAGCATAAAGGCTAATGAATATCCAAAAAGCACAATTCTTAACCATTGGCGCAACTACTTCCAGAAGAGTACAATTTTGGGAGAACGCTTTACAGCAAAAAGAATTAACACATAATTTGTTGAATTATCAGCAAGTTATTAATCACGATTTTCCAAAAATTACTTCGCCAACTGCGTTAAGAATTACGTCTACTGGAGAAAATTTTGACCTTTGGAAAAGCATTTTAACCTTGGGTGGATGCGCTTATTCCGCAAAGCTAAATTTTGAAAAAGGTCGGATTTATCCTAATCCATTTTGGTATAACGGCTGGTGTAAAATATTGCAGCGGATTAACGATTTTATTGAGGAGCATCCATTATTAAAACCACTCAATACACCAGCCGCTATTCAATTAGCCTTTCATAAATTAAAATGCCAACAATTACTAAACAAGCAAGGAATCCGTACCCCTAAAATTATCTTACCAAGCGTTACTAGTTATGATGCGTTAATCGAAACGCTGCAAAAAGAAAATATTCATCAAGTTTTTATCAAGCCTTATCATGGTTCTTCTGCTTCGGGTGTCATGGCATTTAGGCAGGTCAAGGGCAAACAACTATTATACACCTCTATTCAACTCAAAGATGGTCAATTATATAATCATCTACGCTTACAAAAATATAATTCTTTAGCTGAGATTAAGACCATTATTAAGGCGATGATACCAAGTGGATTACTAGTAGAAGAATGGATACGAAAAAAAACATTTTTAGAAAAAAGTGTCGATTTTAGAATTTTAGTCATTAATGGAAAAGCTGTTTTTGTAGTGCCTAGAATGAGTAATCATTTTATTACCAACTTACATTTAGGTAATGAAAAAGGAAAGATAGAGGCAGTAGAAAAAATTTGGGGGACATCCCTCATTGAAAATGCTAAGAAATTAGCGATAGCCGCAACCAATACCATCGGTGGCTTATTTTATGCGGGTGTAGACATTGCCATTTCTAATAAAGGCGTTCCCTATGTTTTAGAAGTCAATGCCTTTGGAGATATGTTATTGAATATTTATAAAGATGGGTTGACCACTTATGAATATGAATTGCAGGAATGGCTAAATACCTAAATTACTTTAGTACCATCTTCAATAGCAACGGTGTAAGGAGTCAAATCCTTGCCAAATCGTTCTTGATAAGCTTTAGCGGCATATGTTTTAAAGATACCAACCATGTCTTTTTTGATAATGGAAATTGTACAGCCACCAAAGCCACCGCCCATCATTCGACTGCCTAAAACATAAGCTTTATCTAGCGTCAATTGTACCAAAAAATCTAGTTCCGTACAACTCACTTCGTAATTATTTTGCAGGCTGAAATGAGACTCGTAAACGAGTTCGCCTAATAATTGCTGGTCTTTGTTTTTTAGGGCTTTGGTAGCAGCTATGACTCTTTGATTTTCAGATACTACATGATAACACCGTTTAAAAATAGTCAAAGGCATGGTATTTTTAAATGTATTTAACTGTTCTAAAGTAACATCTCGAAGATTTTTAATATTTGGATACTTTTCTTGAATAATTTTCACCCCCGCTTCACATTCTGTTCGTCGCTTATTGTACTCGGAATCCGCTAGTGAGTGAGAAACATTTGTATTTAATAAAAGCAGTTGATAGTCGCCTAAGTCCAAGGGAAAATATTCGTACTCAAGAGAACGACAATCCAAAAGCATCACTTGGTCTTTTTTGCCCATCATACTGGCAAATTGGTCCATAATCCCACATTTGATACCCACAAAATGATGTTCCGCCATTTGTGCTGCTTTGATTAATTGCCATTTATCAAAACCTAGTTCAAATAATTCATTAAGAGCAAAGGCAAAACTGCATTCCAAAGAAGCAGAAGAACTCATGCCGCTACCTATTGGTACATTTCCTCCAAATTCGCAATCAAAGCCCGTTAATTTTGCGCCTATTTTCTGCAATTCATGCACCACCCCCATCATATAATTTTGCCACCCACTTTCTAAGGGCTTAAAATTAGTTAAGTCAAAATAGGCAACTTCTCCAATATTTAAGGCAATCATGCTGCATTCCGAAGCTGTTCCGTTCTTTTTCAAATGGACAACGGTCCCCTTATCTATGGCAGCAGGCAACACGAAGCCATCATTATAGTCCGTGTGTTCGCCGATGATATTAATTCTTCCTGGAGCTTGTGTTTTTATGGTTGTAGCCATTTTTTTGGATTATTTTTTTTGTGCAAAAATAACAGGTTCTTCCTTAATACCAGTTCCTTATTGTTCTTAATTTATTAATTGATGTTACGCACAAGCACCAAAGGTGCGATATATAATAACATGGGGCGAAAGCC
>CAYMSC010000262.1:5847-8685 GCA_964392805.1 uncultured Saprospiraceae bacterium | reverse complement strand
GATATTTTTATTAATATTCCAAAAGCCAAAAACTCTTCATAAAAGTAAATTGTAAAGATTAGAGGGAATAAAAAAGGTAAAAAGTAACTGTTTGCTTCTTCATATTTAATTTTGTCTTTAAAAAAGCTAATCACTTCTTCGTGATAGGCTTTGACCGATAAATTTTTATTTATTGTTTTTTTTGATTTTGTATATATATATTGTCGAATTGGAAAAATACTAAGCATTAAAAATAGAAGGAACGTTAACATAGTTACTGGAGCTGTGGGATTGAACAAGATTCTAAATATGATTCCTATAATAATAATAATAGGGACCAGCAAGATTAATTTAGACGTTTTTTTATCTAAATTCCATTGTGTCTCATACTTATCCCGAGCAATATTTTTAATTGTTTTTTCAAACATTTCTTTGTTGTTTTTAATGGTTATCGCATCTTCCGATGCTTGAAAAAGTACTTTAATATCTTCGAAACTTTTCTTTCCCATGATTAGATTATTTATTGAAAAGTTTGATTAATTGTTGTTTTGCTCGACTAATTCTTGCTCCTACATTGCTTTCTGAAATCCCTATAATAGCTCCAATTTCTGCGTAACTTAATTCTTCTAAATGCAATAGAATAATTTGCCGGTCGATTTCTTTCAATTGCTGAATGCAGCTATGTAATTGTTGTATTTGCTCTTTTTTGATTAAATCTTTGATTATGTTTTCGGATTCTATGATTTCTATAAAGTCATCAGTAACGTTTTAAACGTTTCTTGTTTTTATCTTGAAATCGTAAGGCTACATTTAAAGCGATTCTATAAAACCAAGTATTGATATTACTCTCTTCCCTATATCCTTTTAGTGCTTTCCATACATTCAATAAAATCTCTTGATATAAATCCAATACATCGGATGGATTTTTACAATAGACCCTACAAATACGCAATAAGCGGTATTTATTAGTTGCTAGAATTTTATCAAATAATTGTTGGTCGTTTATATTCACTAAATAGGGCGAACGAAAAGTCAAAATCATAATATATAACTCATTGAAAAACTAGCGGTCGATGTTTGAAGTTTTCAACTTCAAACCAATATTTCAAAAGTTTTAACTTTTCTCAGTCGTTTACATATTATAAAAACGACTTTTCGTTCGCCCTAATTCACTAAATAGATTTAGATTAGCGTTCTATTAGGTTAGTTACAAGTGGATTAGATTCCTTACAATAAAAAGGATTTTTTTTGAAAAAAAAGTAAATATATAAAGAAGGAAGGAGATTTAATTAAATTAATATAAGGATAAATTGTTGATTAATAGATGATTAGAGATTGTTAGGGTGGATTCTCAATAGTTAATCGGACTTTAGTCTGTTGGGTTTACAAGCCTTTAGGCTTGTTTAGTCATAAGCGCAAAAAGTCTAAAGACTTTTGAACGGGACAGACTAAAAGTCTGCACTACCAGTTGCCTTCATTGAGTACTTACTTATTAGGTAATCAGATTGAAAATTGATATTTGTTGAATTTTTTTTGTTTGAAATCCGTAGCTAACTTAATCCGTAGCTAATTATTTTTTTAGCTACGGATTAAGTTAGCTACGGATTTTATCACTTTTTTATCTGACGCACTAATGAATAAAAAAGCAGAACTTTAATTAAAGTCCTGCTTTTTATTCATTAGTAAGTAATATTTTTAATTTGGTTATCGAACCAAAATTAAGGTCTTAGAAATTTGTGCGGTTTCTGTTTGTAATAGGATAAAGTACATTCCTTCCTGTAAATTCCCTAGATTAAATTGTTGTTGATATTTTCCTTTTGCCTGAGATTGCAATGGCAAAATGGCTGCCAATCTTCTTCCTGTCGCATCATACAATTCAATCTGTGCAGTTGTTTCTTTGCCTAATTGATAATCAATCGTCACAAAATCACTTGCGGGATTCGGAGAAAGGGATAAATCGGTTGGTTCATCAAGATTGTTTATATTATTTCTAGTCACAGCAGGTGCTTGGAAGGGCGTACAATTAGCAATCGCCGCCGTAAAAGTATGCGTTGAAGTAGGGGAAGCGGAAAATCCTACGCCTAAAGTAATGGATTGACCTGCCAAGAAAGTGACGGTGTTCGTTGAAGGAATGACCACAGAAGAAGTGATGGTATTAGCTGCTTGATAAGTTTGATTATGCGCAACTGCGGTTACATTCAAAGTACTAGGACAACTAGAAGGCGTATTGACTGTAATGATTGCACTACCTGTATTTCCCGTTCCTACGCAACCATTACTATCGGTGATAGATACGATGCTGTAAGTAGTATTACTAGTAGGAGAAACAGAAATAGCTGTTCCTGATGTGTAACTATTGATCGTCGTATTGTTACTTCCATCGCTATACTCGAGGGTGTATGGACTACTACCACCCGTAATAGCTACGGATATTGGTGTGCTATTGCCACTTGTGATGGTTGCGGTGCCACTCATAGTTGCTGCCGAACTTCCATCATTTACCGTGATGACCGCAGAACCAGAATTTCCTGTACCCACACAGCCATTAGCATCGGTCACAGAGACTAAAGTATAAGTTGTCGTTGAAGTAGGCGAAACGGAAATATTATCACCTGAATTATAACTATTGACCATAATATTGCTACTTCCGTTATTATAAACAACAGTATAAGGACTTGCACCACCTGTAATAGCTACACTTATATTGGTGCTTTCTCCGCTACAAATAGTCGCATTGCCACTAATGACACTAGCCGTTGGACAAGAAGTACCTCCTGTAACAGTTAAGGTGCTATTATTATTGCTTAACAAAAGACACCTAGTACCGTCTAATAACACACTTTCAGATAAACCAACCCA
>CAYMSC010000262.1:0-5747 GCA_964392805.1 uncultured Saprospiraceae bacterium | reverse complement strand
CCATCTAGTGATAATAAAACATCTACAATATTACAATCAGTTCCACCTGTACTTACGAACCATCTTACGGTTTCGTTGGTACCGGCAGTCCAAGTTTCCCCCCCATTAGGTGAGGTAACGCCAAGATTAATGATAAAACCAATGGTTGGATTACTAGTAGAGCCACCACAATCAGCTTCAACAATTATTTCATATCTTTTACAAGATTCAATTGGTGGTAAGATATTGACATTCGTAGAAGAGGTGTTTTGAGTAAAAATATCAACGTTAGCACCTTCTTCTCTAACGCGAATGGTATAATTGCCAGCAGCAGTTCCAGTCCAAGAGACATTAATCTGAGGGCTAGTCGTATTTGTTAATTGAATCTGTAAATTGCTAATCGGGTCACAAGCAACTGCACCACAAGCATCTAAACAAGTCAATCCTGAAGTGAAAGCATTAAAGCCTGAAATAGAAGTGCTAGACCAAGTAGTCGTACTATTGACAGAAGGAGACATAATAAATCCTGAACTTGCATCATGACCAAGATTAAAATTATGACCAATTTCATGGGAAGTCAAAACACGAAGATCTGTCGCATTAGTGGAGAAATCTTCTAAAATATGATACCTGAAAGAATGACATACAACACCCACATAAGCTAAACCAACGGTGCTACAATTAGTACCAGAACATATATCTCTCGCCGTCCAAAGTTGTGCTAAATCATAACCGGTACCGTTAGAAAAACCACTATTGTTTCCCCAAGCCATAAAATCAGATAAAAGGGTACCTGCTTCTACTGATGTTGTCCATGGGTCACAAAGTTCACAGGTTGAAACAAACTGTTCGACGATTTCAAATTCAATATTATCATTAAAAGAACCTGTATAATCTCCTTCAACATTATTCATTACACCTAAAGCAGCAGCAGTTGCATCGCCTATATTTCCTCCTCTAGCTACCATATAGGAATAATCGGAAGCAATTGCCAACTCTAGTCTTTGGCAAGCCAAAGCAGAGCGATCGGTATTATTTTGGTCAGGAGTTGCTAAACCACTAGAATTTTTGGTATCAGTAACACCGCATTGTTTTCCAGCGTCTTCTCTGACATCAAAAGCATTATAAATAATGTAATGATTGTCAGCAGAACTTTCTGAAAAACGATTAGCTGGTTCAATAAAGTTAATTAATTTGCCTTGTTGGATAAAACCATAAATGAAATCGCCATCAATTGTTAGTCTAACATGACTATCGGGAAAATTATTTAGATAACCTCGAAAGGTAATGACATCTCCTTTAGGTACTTCTTGGATACCATTTTCAGTTGCTGTTCTTAGAATATATCTTTCCCCTCTGATGTCATGTTCAAAAAGAGTCATATCCCAATCAAAAATGTTTCCAAAGTTTAATCGAACTTGTGAATCATAATTATCACCTTTGACAAAACCATCAAAGGCAGTACTATTTAACTCGTAGATATTAAATCTTTCGAAAACGGGAGAAAAGTCATTCTCCGTAAAAGAAGTAATTTCCGTTCCTGAAAAAGTAGTGGTTTGCCCATAAGAGTTGGCAATACTAAAAAAGGTAAAAATAAACCAAAAAGAGAGTGGTAAGAAATTTAGATATTTGGGTTGCATAAATCGGTTTTTGAATTGATGAAGTAAATCAAAATTTTTGTAAAATGTTTATTGAAAGGGAAAGATAAATTTGTGTATCAAATATATAAATAAAATTTAATATAAAAAAGGCATTATCAATACTAAATTTTAATCATTAGAAATTTGATTAATAATGAAAGGTTGTTAGAGGGGAAGTGATGAGTTTGAAAGAGAATCTTTCAAAATTTAAAGGAATGGTAGTGGAGTAATTAGTATCAACTAACTACTCCTATTACAAATATTATGCCGTCATACCACCATCGACTGGCATGCTATGACCTGTTATAAAACCAGTTTCATCTGCACACAACCAAACGATGGCATTGGCAATATCATCAGGCTGACCATATCGGCGTAGTGGAATATTTCTCAATAATTTTTTTCAAAAGTAGGGTCTATTGTCAACATATCTTTGACCATAGAGGGCATTGTAAATACTGGACAAACAGCGTTAATTCTAATGTTATATCTCGCATATTCGTGAGCGGCAGTTTTTGTCAATCCGACAACTGCCAACTACTTCATTTCATAATTAGGAGACAACTCACCAGAATCTTTTCCTTTATAAAAATTACAAATAATGGAAACGGCTTCATCAGCTGTTTCTACAATAGGTATTAGGTCTAAATCTTTTGCACTGATATTACCAGCTTGCTTCAGCATGATGTCTGTTACCCAACTTTTTAATCCCGCCCAAAAGTCTTTTCCTACTAAAACAATTGGTACTTTAGTAATCTTTTTAGTTTGAATGAGTGTCAACACTTCGAATAATTCGTCTAGTGTTCCAAATCCACCTGGTAAGACTACAAATCCTTGTGCATATTTCACAAACATTACTTTTCGGACAAAGAAAAAACGGTGATTTAGAATTTTATCAGTATCTACATATTCGTTGACACCAGATTCAAAGGGTAAATCAATGCCTAAACCTACCGAAACACCATCGTATAATTTTGCCCCTTTATTACCCGCTTCCATTATTCCCGGACCACCACCTGTGATGACCCCAAATCCTTCTTCCGTCAACTTCCGTGCTACATCAATCGCTAATTTATAATGGGGATGGTCTGGTTTAGTACGAGCAGAACCAAAAATAGACACACAGGGACCGATTTCATTTAATCGCTCAAATCCTTCTACCATTTCCGAAATAACTTTGAACATCGTCCAAGAGTTTTCTCCTTTTATTTTTGTCCACTGTTTCATTGATGGGGGATTAGTTGAGGTATCTTTTTCTTTTTTCATATACTTATTCTCTTTGCGTAGTTAAATTTTGTTGCACCAAGTTTCATAAACGTTATTAGTTTCAAAAAAGTTGAGTATATTGACTTTCCTTTTGATTTTTTTGAAAAATTTAATATCTACTTCATCTACTAAATAGTTGCTTTCTAATGGCTACTACTTCTTTACTAATAGCTAAACGTTTTAATGGACCTCCTAATTCTGGAAATGGAGGATATACTGCTGGGCTTATGGCTTCTAAGCTGACCTTTAATCCAGAAATCACTTTAAGGGCTCCTCCACCTTTGGAACAAGTGATGGAATTACATATTCAGAAAGATAGTGCCACTTTAGTACATCAAGACGCTTTGATTGCAGCCGCAAAAGTAGCTGATTTTCAGTTAACTATACCAACAGCTATTTCTTGGTCAGCAGTGAAAGTTGCTGTGCAACAACCAAAATCTTTTGATACGGCATTATTGCCGAACTGTTTTGTTTGCGGCATTGCTCGAAAAAGAGGAGATGGTTTGGCTATTTATCCTGTTAATATAGGTCCTAAAAAAGTAGCTGCACCATGGATTCCTTATGAAAATCTAGGAGATGAATCTGGAAAAGTAAAAACAGCATTTATTTGGTCAGCCTTGGATTGTCCAGGGGCATGGGCGATACAAGATGCTACTAAACTTTCATTATTAGGGAGAATCGCTGTTAAAGAAGTTCATCCTATAAAAGTTGACACCCAATATATCGTTATGGGATGGGTCTTAAAAGAAGAAGGAAGGAAGACTTGGACGGGTACTGCCATTTATGATAAAGCGGGGGAAGTTTGTGCTTTTGCGAAAGCTACATGGATTTCTGTCAAGAAGTAATCTAATGAAATGGTTTTTTTTAGGAATACTTGAAAAAAACTTTGATAATATATAATATAAAACCTTACCTTTGCAGCCTAATTAAGAAAAGTATCTGTCTAAGATAAGGTTTGTTAGTCCCGACAAAAGGTGAAATTAAAATTAGTTAGTCGGAATATTATAGTGAAATTTAGCACAAACCACCACCGCTCTCCTCCGAGACAAAGAATTCCTGGATAGTTACGTTAAAAACATTATATGAGTGATTTTGCTTCGTTGGGGCTATCCCAACCGTTGGTAGATGCTATTGGTAAATTAGGTTTTGTAACGCCTACAGCTATTCAAGAACAAGCTATTCCTGTTTTATTAAAAGATGAATCTGACCTTATTGGTTTGGCTCAAACGGGGACTGGTAAAACGGCTGCTTTTGGTTTGCCTTTAATTGATTTGGTCGATGCTAAAGAAAAATATACGCAAGCTTTGGTTTTAGCACCTACTAGAGAATTATGCTTACAAATTGCTAAAGAACTAGACCAGTTTGGTAAGTTTAATCGGTCCTTGAATGTTTTGGCAGTTTATGGTGGTACAGATATTTACCAACAAATGAAGGCCATTAAGAGAGGTGTACAAATTGTTGTCGCAACGCCCGGTCGATTGAGAGATTTGATTAAACGAAAAGCAATCAATATAGAAGAAATTGAGTACGTGGTGCTAGATGAAGCGGATGAAATGCTCAATATGGGGTTCAAAGAGGAAATTGATGATATTTTAAGTAATACACCAGATGATAAATTGACTTGGTTGTTTTCTGCGACCATGCCTAGAGAGGTTCGAAGAATTTCTAAAAGCTACATGTCTGAACCCGTAGAAATTAAGGTCGGAACAACTAACTCTTCTAATCAAGATATTGACCATCAATATGTAACCGTCTATCCTTCGGATAGATACGAAGTATTGCGTCGATTTTTAGATTTTAATTCTAATTGTTTTGGTTTAGTCTTTACTCGAACTAGACGAGATGCGAGAGAGGTAGCAGAATATTTGGGTAGAGATGGTTATAAGGCAGATGCCTTGCATGGGGATTTAACGCAAGCTCAACGTGACCGTGTAATGGCTCGTTTTAGAGATCAACGCCTACAAATATTAGTAGCAACAGATGTAGCGGCTAGAGGGATTGATGTAAATGAAATTACCCATGTTTTCCATTATAATATACCTGAAGACATTTCTTTTTATACGCATAGAAGTGGTCGTACAGGGCGTGCAGGAAATAAAGGAATTTCTTTAGTTTTAGCACATCCAAGAGACACAGGGATTTTGAGAAGATTGGAACGGATTATAAAAACGAAATTTTCACAAGTGAAAATCCCTACTGGAGAGGAGATTTGTGAACAGCGATTAGTAGAACAAGTTAAATCGATTAAGGAGGCAGAAGTAAGCGAACAAGTAACAGCGCTATTGCCAAAATTGATTGAAGAGCTTGGTGACGAACTAACAAAAGAAGAGTTACTAGCTAAAATAACAACTATTTCTTTAGAGCGTTTCTTGAAAAATTACCGAAATGCTAAAGATTTAAATCAAAGAGAATCGAGAGATCGTAGAAATAGAGTAAATAGAAATGGCGGCAGAAACGGTGGCAGAAATGGTGGCCGTTACGAAGGTGGCGGAAGGTCTGGTGGTGGGCGTAGAGAAAGAAGACAACGGTTGTTTATTAATATCGGTTCTATGGATGTTGGTGGTAAAGGTCCTTTTATTAGTATGATTTGTAAAGAGGCTAATATTTCAGGTCAGGCTATTGGTCGAATTGATATGCAGGAGAAATTTACTTTCTTTGAGGTAGAAGAAAATTCAGCGGAGCAAGTGATTAATGAATTAAAAGACGCAGAATTTGAAGGCCGTGCTATTCGGATTAATGCTGGAGACCGATTTGAAAGAAAAGGTGGCGGCGGTAATAGAAGACGGTCTTACCGAAATAATTAATAATTAACTGATGTTACGCACAAGCACCAAAGGTGCGACATATATTAACATGGGACGA
>CAYMSC010000261.1:0-8702 GCA_964392805.1 uncultured Saprospiraceae bacterium | reverse complement strand
ACCCTTTTAAATTAGGACTAAAAGTTGTACCTTTGCGCCGCTAAAAAATATTTCTTAACCTCGTTGGTTGTGTTTTGTTGCTAATCAATTGATAATCAATAAAATATGCACTAACTACAAACTAGATTTTTTAATGGCTGACATTAAAAATGACGATTACGAACCGTTATACTTCTATGAAGAAAGAAGTTTCGGTGTTTCTAACGGATTTGATACCTTCCCAGATGATGGTAAATTTTATTTTACTTATAGTATTGATGGTAAAATTGTTTTAATCAGTGAAGGATATGATTCGGCTGCTTCCAGAGATAATGGAGTAGCTTCTGTTGAAAAAAACCTACCTATTGCCGCACGTTTCAAAGCGTTAACAAATGAAGCAGGCAAATTTTACTTTAGTTTAAGAGCGGGCAATCATAAAGAAATTGCTATCAGTAGACCTTATAGTACAGCGGCTGAAAGAGATGCTGTTATTGTAGGTGTTGCCCCTGATTATGTTGCAACGGAATCTAAAGCAGCAGCGCCAGCAGTGGAAAAAGTAGTAGCTGAACCTACACCTGAACCATTAGCAGCGGTAGCAGCAGCACCAGTTGTAGAAGAAGTTGTGACACCTGAGCCAGTTGTAGAAGCAGCAGCACCAGTTGTGGAAGAAGTTGTTACACCTGAGCCGGTTGTGGAAGCAGCGGCACCAGTTGTGGAAGAAGTTGTGACACCTGAGCCGGTTGTAGAAGCAGCAGCACCAGTTGTGGAAGAAGTTGTGACACCTGAGCCAGTTGTAGAAGCAGCGGCACCAGTTGTGGAAGAAGTTGTGACACCTGAGCCAGTTGTAGAAGCAGCGGCACCATTAGCAGCAGTAGCACCTGAGCCAGTTGTAGAAACACCTGCTGCCAAGAAAGCTACAACAAAACCAGCTAAGAAAAAATCATCAGCTAGAGAATCCATAAAAGCGGCTAAAACTGCTGATGCTCAATCTAAGAAGGATAGATTAGAGGTTGTTGTTGATACAACAGCACATGATGATTTTGATTGGACGCAAACATCTAAGCATATTCTTCCTTATACGGATGAAGAAACAAAGGCTTACTTAGAGCAATATGAATCTACTCTAAGTGCCGTAATTGAAGGAGAAATCGTTAAAGGTACGGTTTCTGAAATCAAAGATGGTACTGTCTTATTGGACATTAACTTTAAATCAGATGGATTATTATCTTTATCTGAATTTAGAGATACGCCAGATATGGCAGTAGGTGACCAAGTTGAGATTTACGTTGAACAACAAGAAGATGACAGAGGCCAATTAGTATTATCTCGTCGTAAAGCGAAGTTGTTACGTGCTTGGGAATCTATTAAAGATTCTTTCGAGAATGGTACAGTTATCAAAGGTATTATTATCAGTAAGACGAAAGGTGGTTTGATTGCGAATTGTAATGGTTTGGAAACATTCTTACCAGGGTCTCAAATTGATATTAAGCCAATCATTGATTACGATATGTACGTTGGTCGTACAATGGAATTCAAAGTAGTTAAAATTAATGAGACTATTAAGAATGCTGTTGTCTCTCATAAAGCATTAATCGAAAGTGATTTAGCGGAACAAAGAGAAGCAATCATTGGAAGTTTAGAGAAAGGACAAGTATTAGAAGGTTTAGTGAAGAATATCACAGACTTCGGTGCGTTCTTAGATTTAGGTGGTGTCGATGGTTTATTATATATCACAGATATTTCTTGGGGTAGAATTAGTCATCCAAGTGAAATATTATCCTTGAACCAGAAAATCAATGTAGTAGTACTTGATTTTGATGAGAACAAGAAGCGTATTTCTTTAGGTCTGAAACAATTACAACCACACCCTTGGGAAGTATTAGGCGAAGAAGTAGCAGAAGGTTCTACGGTGAAAGGACGTATTGTTAATATCGAAGATTACGGTGCATTCTTAGAAATTATGCCGGGTGTTGAAGGATTGATTCACGTATCTGAGGTAACTTGGAGCAATCAGCCAATCAACGCTAGAGAATACTTTAAGATTAACCAAGAGTACGATGCTAAGATTGTTACGATTGACAGAGAAGACAGAAAAATGTCTTTATCTATCAAGCAATTAGCGGATGATCCTTGGAATACGATTACAGATAAATTCCCTGTCGAGAGTCGCCACACAGGATTGGTTAAGAACCTTACTCCTTATGGTGTATTTATTGAATTAGAAGAAGGTATCGGTGGTATGATTCACATTTCTGATTTATCTTGGACTAAGCGTTATTCCCACCCATCTGAATTTACGAAGAAAGGGCAGAATATTGATGTTGTCGTGTTAGACATCGACCAAAATAACCGTAAATTATCTTTAGGGCATAAGCAGATTGAAGAAAATCCATGGGATACTTTTGAAAGTGTATTCCCTGTAGGTTCTTACCATGAAGCAACGATTTTGAGAAGAGATGATAGAGGTGCTATCGTTCAGTTACCATATGGTTTAGAAGCATTTGCTCCAATTAAGCACGTTAAGAAAGAAGACGGCTCATTGGCTAATGTAGATGATGTTTTAACTGTGAAAGTAATTGAGTTCAACAGAGACGATAAGCGAATCTTAGTTTCTCACTTGCGTTACCTAGAAGACATTCAGCGGGAAGCAGATGATCAGGTACGTCAAGAAAAAGTGACAGAAAGAAAAGAAACTACTAAAGCCGTGAAGAAAGTGCAGACGAATGTTGAGAAGTCTACTTTAGGAGATTTGGATGTATTCTCTCAATTGAAAGATCAGTTGAAAGATGATGCTAAGTAATCTACGCTAATTTTTTAAGCGTTTAGATAAAATATATTTAAGCCCTCAATCAGTAATGGTTGGGGGCTTTCTTTTTTCATAAGGGTGTAGATTATATTTTCTTATTCTCTTATCTAAAAATTGATTTGATATAAAATGAAAATCAAGGAACTGAAATTTAGATGTGAATATTCTAACTTTTTTATATCGGACACAAAAAAGCCCTCAATCAAATCTGATTGAGGGCTTTTACTTTGAAAAATTCAAATAGCAATTATATTTTACATACCTAATTTAGTCTTTACTTTATCTGTTACATCCAATGGTTCATCAGCAAAAAGAATCACATTTGGAATAGCGGTATCAAAAATAAATAAAAAATTATTTTCTTTTCCTACTTCTTTAATTGCACCATCTACTTTATCCAATATTGGTTTTAATAGTTCTTCTCTTTTTTTCAAAATGTCATTTTGGACTTGCTGTTCGTATGTTTGAATTTCCTGTTGCTTTTTCTGTAAAGCTGCTTGTTTCTCTTGTTGTTGCTGTGGTGTTAATTTACCTGCATTGGCATCTGCTACTACTGCTTGGTATTCTGCTTGGAAAGCTTTGACCATCGTCTCTCCTTTTGAGACTAGCTGTTTTTGTAATGCTTCTAGTTGACTGTCAGCTGCTTTTACTTCTGACATGCCTTCTAATAAAATTCCAGTATTAACATGCCCTACTTTTTGCGCAAAAGCACTTAAAGCAAAGATTGATAAAGCAAAAGCAAAAAGTATCTTCTTCATATTTTTTTAATTAGTGATAGATTCTAAATTGTTTAAGTACTTAAACCTGATTATTTAGTGATTGAGTACTATACTACAAAATTAGTAGCAAATTCAACTAAATACTCATTTTTTTAAAAGATTAAGGAATATTTAATAGTATTGGTTAGCAGTTGGTTAACTCTTGCATTTTTAAGGCCAATAATTAGTGTTATTAGTCACCTTTTAAGTCCCACAAAGATAAAATAAAACCTTGTATCTAGGAATATTTTGTGCTTTTCTATCTTTTTGGAAAAAATAAACAAAATAGTAGTTACCTTTTATCGCTTATATACTTACTTAAATAGAGGATATAAGGCAGTTTGTCGCCTTAAAAATAGAGTTATCACAAATTTATAACATATCTTTTGTGAAATGTGATAGAGAGTTTAAGTTTTTGAGAGGTAATCACTTATAAATCTTTGCATCTTGCAATCGAAAGTAAGAATCCGATTTATGTCATAAATGTTCGAGGAAGCGTTTTAAATCTTTAACAAATATTTAAAATGCTTCCAACAACATTCTTTGAAATAAAAAAGTTCTAACTACATCCCCTATTAAAATCTATTTTATAATTTAGCTATGAATGTCAGAAATATTAAATTAGAATTGACAGTTACTTTAATGAATAACCTTTCCTCTAAAAATTATCTAGGAGAAGTTAAGCAATTAATGCAAAGTTTTCGAGCGCAAGTTGGTGCTTTCCGTCGAGAAGAAACTTTAAATGATACAGATTTAGATAAGGAGCATTCTTTAAGAACACTTGCTTTAGAATATGATAACTGTATAGTTAATATTGATTTAGTGACTAATAATACAACTAGAATGCAATATGTCAATCATTTTGATTTAGCGGCCTAGCTTTTTAATTAAAATTATCATATCCCCATAAAATTTTCCCAAAAACCAATTGTTGTATTAACATAAAATCTTCTCCATTCACATCTGCGTGATACTTCTCCACAATTTGTCTTCCTTCATCATCTAATATCATTTGCCCTGTTGTTGCTCTTTTGATAATTGGGTATAATGTAACTACCTTTTCCGCCGCTTCTATTGTTTTAAATCGAATAATACCGAATGGTAATAATTGCCGAATAGAGTCTTTCTTTTCAAAAGTATTCATGAAACTTTCAGCAATTAATTTTTCATATCCAACTAGATATTTTTCAGCGATTCCTTTGGAGATTCCTTTTTTTGCCTTAGGACTATTGGGATAGAAAGGGGCTAAGGTAAATGCTTCATTTGTTTTTTCTAGGATAAAGGATTTATTTTTTTGCTTTGGATATTCTATACTAACTGATTGGATATTAGATAAACGCTCCCTGAAAATTGCCTTATCTCTCCAATCTATTTCTTCTGTCATGTACCGAACTCTCAATGAACCCTCGAATCCAGGCACATAAGTTACAAATGGCGATTCTGCTTCTTCTTTAATCATATAAGTTCCTAACTCATCATTTGTTACTCCTCCTATATAATAGCCTTTTAATTTTTCTCCACTTTTATTATAAATTTCTATTTTGATATTATTGGTAGCTATACTATTGATGATATTTTTAAGGGCAGTTTTTGGAGGCGTATATTTGATTTTTATCCTTTGGATAGTATTCAACAAATTACTAACTGAATTGGAATTAGCTTTATATTTTTTATTTAATTGCCAGTAGTTTTTTTTGCGTTCTAGGGTTATATTTTTACCATTCCTATCTGCTATGAAAATTTTGTAAACACTTTCTATATCTGCTACTGCAAAATTTCGTTCTTCTGTTAATATCGTTGTTTTTGTATCTTCTTTTTTTGTTAAAAAGAAGGTTGCTCCACCAATTGCTAAGAAGAGAATTAAAAGGATAAGCGTTTTTTTCATGCTGATTTTGTTATAGTTGATATTTTACCATACCGACGAATGAATTCATTGGTACATGTTACAACGAAAATGAGCCAATGGCAAAAGTCATTGGCTCATTAAGAAACGTTTATTTTTTATTTTTATTCCAATACATTAACACAGTTCTACTAACTGTCCGCATTGGTCAAATTATCTCATTTTAGGTCTTCTACGCTTTCCTCCTGGGTTCATTTTCATGGGATTCATTCCTGATCGTCCTGCTGCCTTCATTGCCCCACGTTGCTTTAATGCTTTTTCAAATTGCTGAATTTGTTCTTTTAATTGTGGTTCTGTAACCTTTAAGCTCTTTAATTTTTTAAAATGAACCTTTGCTTGCTGCCACTTATTTTTAGTCGCCGCTATATTTGCTAATTGCAATTCAAGCATAGCAGACTCATTGTCTGAAGGCACACCAATTGCTTGAGCTTGTGTAAAATATTTTTCTGCTGACATATTATCTTTTCTAGAAGCAGCCAACGTTCCTTTTATCATATTGTAGTAAGCATGATTAGCAGAATATAACCATTCTGGTTTAACCGTTAAATCTAATCTTTTTTCTGCTTCTTCAAATCGAGATTCCTGCATTAATTGAGCAGCAGATTGTACCGTACCTAGTAAAATATAGCTCGCTAATAAGGCAATTCCTGCTATTAGGAAAGGAAAGCCATACCAAAAACCATAAGCTATGGTTAAGCCAATACCACCGAGCAAAGTCACCGCTATTAAAGCGAACTTGACATATATATTTATTGTAAACATAAATTAGGTAATTAAATTTTTTAAATTTAAACAGCTTTCAGGACCGCAATTAAAACATTGATACAAAGGTAAGCATTCTAGCCTTTCCATTTGTCATAAATCCATGTAAAGAATACAATTACTATTAAACTAGGTAGTAAATTCTCAATATTTATATCCCCGATATTTAATAATTCAATACCTATGCCTAAAATTAATAAACCACCCACTGCTGTTAGTTGGGCAATAATCGTTGTTGTGAAAAATGATTTTATTTGACTTGCTAATATGGTTAACCCTCCTTGTATTAATAACATTGGAAAGATGGAAAACATCACACCAATGCCATAGGACGCTGCAAAAGCAATCGAACTAATACCGTCTAAGGTTGATTTGACCATTAATAACTCTCTATTTCCTGAAATACCTTCTTCTATCGCTCCGACAATTACCATAGACCCGACACAGTAGAGGAGTGATGCAGTTACTAAACCTTCTGTAAATTTTTCATCGCCTATATTGAGCGTCGTTTTCAACCAGACTCCAAGTTCTTGTATGTGTTCATTCAAATGCAACAACTCTCCTATTATGCCACCTATTATTAAACTAAATATTAGTATCAATAAATAACCATCCGATAATTTTAAACTCATCTGTATGCCTATTAATAAAGTAGCGAGACCTATCGCTTGGAAGATGATTATTTTTATATTCGGTGGAAAGGTTTGTTGTAAGGTTAATCCAATTAAGCTACCAATAATAATAGTAACTGTATTGATTAATGTGCCGATTGGAAGTCTTTTTATCATTGGGCGAAGATAGGAATTCTTAAAAATATATTTCTTGTGCTACTCGATAAGTATTTGCATGTGCTTCAATAATGTGTGCTAATTTTTCAGAATACCCTCCTCCCATACTGGCTACTACTGGAATATCACGGTCTTTGCAAGCTTGAAGTACGATTCTATCTCTTTCTTTACAACCTTGAATACTACAACTTAATCTACCTAATTTATCTGAAGCGATAATATCTACTCCCGACAAATAAAAAATAAAATCGGGCTTAATTTCATTCAATAATTTTGGTAAAGTTGCATTAAGTGTTTTTAAGTAAAATGCGTCTTCTGTTTTATCTGGTAAACCGATGTCTAAATCCGATTGTTGTTTGCGCAACGGAAAATTTTTTGCTCCGTGCATACTGAATGTAAAAACTCGATTTTCATTTTGAAAAATTTGCGCAGTCCCATCTCCTTGATGGACATCTAAATCTATAACTAAAATTTGCTTGGCCAATTGTTCTCGTAATAAATAATTGGCTGCAATTGCTATATCATTTATTACACAAAAACCAGAACCTTTATAGGTATAGGAATGATGTGTGCCACCTGCTATATTCATAGCTACACCAAATGCTTTAGCATAATTAGTACATTCTAGGGTACCACCTGCTATATGTCGCCCCCGCTCAACTAGATTGGTAGACATAGGAAAACCTATTTCTCTTATTTCTTTTCGAGTTAGTTTTTGATGTTTTAGTCGATGCCAATAATCTTCATCATGAGTCAGTAAAATAGTGGATTCATCCACAGGGGTAGGATGAAAAAAATTAGCTGTCGTAATTGTTCCTTCATATAATAATTGCTCAGGTAGTAACTCATATTTTTCCATGGGAAAACGATGCCCTTCGGGTAAGCTGTATTTATAGATAGGAGAAAAAGCAATTTTAAGCATGAATAATTTTTACGGCAAATTCCTGACTAGAAGTATGAAATTAGAAGAATTTTAAGGAATTAGACCCTTATTTTATATCTAAAAAATGGAAATTGCTTGTTTTTGTTTACGAACAGTTCTATTTTCACTTCTGGGTTAAGGTATTTCTACCAAACACATCGTAATTTTAAAATAAATGAGACTTTTCAATTGTAATCATTTTAATTTAAAATTCATCATTTTATCAATCAAAATCGACCTTAAATTATGGGATTATTTTCTTTTTTAAAAGAAGCAGGCTCTAAAATATTTACGCCTCCGGGGACAACCTCAACAGCTACACGAACAATACCAGGTGCAGATGCTGAAGCAGCAGCTAATCGTGCCTTGGAAGTAGCAAAAAGACAAAAACTAATTGTGCTGAAAGGGGTGGTTAATAGCCTCAGACTTGATGTTGAAAATTTAGATATAAATTTTGATGATGATACTGTAACTGTTTTTGGTACGGTAGATTCTCAATCAGATAAGGAAAAAATTGTTTTAGCTTTAGGAAATGTAGCTGGTGTTTCGGCAGTAGATGACCGCTTATTGGTTGATAAGCCAGAGCCAGAAGCTACCTTTTACGAAGTAAAAAGAGGAGATTCTTTATCTAAAATTGCAAAAGCGCATTATGGTGATGCCATGAAATATAAGCAACTATTTGAGGCAAACCAACCAATGTTAAAAGATCCTAATAAAATCTATCCTGGTCAGGTTTTACGTATTCCTGCGCTTGGTTAATTTTTTTATGGGTATATCTAAAAAT
>CAYMSC010000260.1:0-8732 GCA_964392805.1 uncultured Saprospiraceae bacterium | reverse complement strand
AATTCAATAGTATGGGTTTGTTTTGTCATGTTATCGGTTGTTCAGAATGATAAATAGGTTTCCGAAAATCTTAAAACATAAATTTTGTAAGAGAATAAAAAAATTGAAATTACAAAATCTCTTGCTATTGCAAAAATTATTACTTTTGACTTGAAGCAGAATAATTGTTGAATCAAAAGAACCACCATGCAAAAATCCACTGCCATAATCCTTACCAATGGAATGCTAGACACCATGAATGCCAAAACTTGCCATGGTTTATTAAGAGGGACAGAACGCTTTGACATATTAGCAGTCATTGATTATAAATTTGCTGGACAAGATGCTGGAGCAATAATGGACGGACGACCTTTAGGCGTTCCTATCTTTGCTTCTGTCACAGATTATTTGGCAGCAGGAAAAGAACGACCCAAATATTATGTCGTTGGTGTGGCATTGGAAGGCGGTTTATTGCCCGATGATTTTCGAGAAGAACTACTAATTGGCATGGAGCAACGTATTTCTATCGTCTGTGGATTGCACACTTTATTAAGCGAAGATGTGGAATTTAAAACCAAGGCGACCCACTATGGAGTAACGCTAACAGATGTCCGAAAACCTAGAAAATTTAATGAATTGAGTTTTTGGACAGGCGAAATTTACCAAGTAAAAACACCAATAATTGCCGTTTTAGGAATGGATTGTGCCGTAGGTAAACGGACTACTTGCCGTTTTATTATGGAAGCTTGTAGAGCAGCTGGCATGAAAGCAGAAATGATTTATACGGGACAAACGGGCTGGATGCAAGGCTATAAACATGGATTTATTTTTGATTCCACGCTAAATGATTTTATCAGTGGAGAAATAGAACGAGCAATTGTAGTCGCTGATAAGGAAGAAAATCCTGATATAATTTTAATTGAAGGACAGTCCTCTTTAAGAAATCCATCGGGACCTTGTGGGACGGAATTTTTGATTTCTGGAAATGCCAAAGGTGTTGTTTTGCAGCACAAACCCGCTCGAACTTATTTTGATGATAATGAGGTTTGGGGTAAAATACCGACCTTGGCAGAGGAGATTAAATTGATTGAATTTTACGGTTCAAAAGTTTTAGCCGTGGCCCTAAACGAAGGAGATTTGCCCGAAAAAGAACTGATTGCATTCCAAAAAAATAAAGAAATAGAATTAGGAATTCCTGTTGTTCGACCACTTAGCGAAGGAATGGATAGGGTTGTGTGGGCAGTAAAATCTTTTATGGAAGGGTAGCAGTACTAGCTAAATTAAAGGCTATTATTTGCTATTTTATAGCATTATTTAAATTTTTCTGGACAATGCGCAAATAATATGCCTACTATTTCTTTTTTACTTTCATCTCTCTTTTTAAATAATTAACTTTGCCCCAATTCCCTCCCCACTACAATTCACCACTTTCTACATCGTATTAATTTAAAAAAAAATCTGCTATATTTTTTCAATCTTTTGGAAGGATATAATAGAGTAGTATTTTCGCTAAAGCCCCGAGTGTTTACACCTATTTTCATTTTTGATTTTGGCTAAAGTCCAATTTAGCACTTGAAAACAGGTGACTAAAGATATTAACATAAACAGAATGAACACTTTTACTTTTTTTTCAAAAGGGAGAAAGCCTTTTACCTTTATACTTTTATTGGGGCTAAACTTTTTATCTGCTAGTTTTTTATATAGTAATAACGCTATACCTATTGCAAGTTTTTCGACCACTGCACTAAGTGGCACTGCGCCACTCCATGTTGATTTTGATGCCACTAATTCTTATGACCTAGACGAAGATAATTTAACTTATTCGTGGGATTTTGGGGATAATAGTCTAAGTGTAGGCAGTAATCCTAGCCACATCTATATAACTCCAGGGACTTATTTGGCGACACTCACCGTTAACGATGGCGAAAATATTAGTCAAGACACACAGACGATTATCGTACATGAAACGCCTAGTAATGCTGCTATTATGTCTTTTTCTGACAGGACGAGTCTACTTGTAGGAGCGAATTATAGTGGTGTAGCGATGTCGGTAGTTGACATGAATGGAGATGGAAAAGATGATATTGTAAGATATGATGATGCTTCTTTCCTTAATGTCGCCTATCAACAAGGACCAAATCAAGCATTTACGAGAGTTGATTATGGACCAGTAAGTAATGTAAGACAATGGAGTAATACCATCGCTGATGTGAATAAAGATGGGTTTAATGATATTTTAACGGGAGGGTTTTATGATGGAGTCAAAATAATTTATAATAATAATGGGCAAGCTTATAATTCAACGACTATTCCCAATTCTGAAATCTTTCTTCAAGGGAGTAGTTTTGCCGATATAGACAACGATGGTTGGGTGGATGCCTTTGCTTGCCATGATGATGCAGATAGTCGAGAATTTAGAAATAATGGAGATGGTAGTTTTACTTTCTCCCCTAATATGATAAATACGACGACTACGCCCGCCAGTGATAACTCTGGAAATTATGGGAATGTTTGGACCGACTATGATAATGATGGAGATATAGATTTATATGTATCCAAATGCCGAATTGGGGTCAATAGCGACACAGACCCACGTCGGATTAATATGCTTTTTCAAAATGATGGAAATAATAATTATACAGAAGTAGCTGCGGCCGCAAATCTTAAAATCGGCGCGCAAACTTGGCTAACTGATTTTGGAGATATTGACAACGATGGAGATATGGATTGCATCCTTATCAATCATTTGTCCAATGCTAATTTAATGCGTAATAATGGAGATGGCACTTTTACAGATATTACCAACGGCAGCGGTTTATTACCAACTTTAAATGGGAATGAAATTGGCATTCAAGGATTTTTTAGAGATTTTAATAATGATGGATTTGTAGATTTATTAGTTTCAGGGCTCAATCATTTTTTATTTTATAATGACGGTGATGGTACGTTCACCCAAACAACTAATCCATTTAATATCAATCAAATAGAATCGATTGCCATTGGCGACCTTAACCACGATGGCTTTTTAGATGTCTATGCAGGCTATGCTGCCATATATAATACGCCTACGGATAAGCAAGATAGACTTTTTATGAATGACGGAAATGCCAATAATTTTATGGCTATTCAGTTAGAGGGAGTGGAGAGCAATATCAATGGCATTGGTGCAAGAGTTGAACTACACGGCACTTGGGGGAAGCAAATTAGAGAGGTGCGTTCAGGAGAAGGATATGGAGTGATGAATTCTTTTACCCAACATTTTGGTATTGGAATGGCTACTCAAATTGAAAAGGTAGTCGTCAATTGGCCCTCAGGAATAGTTGATGAAGTACTGAATCCTGACCCAAATCAATTTTTACAAATTATAGAAGGTAGTTCTAATAATTCGGGTAGTGAAACGACTATTTCCTGCGGAAGGAATACCACTATTTCTTATGGAGAAGGGACAATTACGATGTCAGGTCAAACAGGACAAGAATATTTTTATCAAATTTTTGACATCGCTTGGAATGAGCTTTTTAATTGTGGGTATCAATGTGGAAATACGCAAACAGTAACAGGCTTAACAGTAGGGGACTACAGAATTTTTATCAAGAATAGCAGTTACCAAATAATTTGCGAACAAATAATTACCTTGTCAACAGGAGCTAACGACCCCGATAATGATGGTGATGGCGTGCCAGCCAGTCAAGATTGTAATGATTCGGATGCCAATCTAACCGTTGTTGGGGCTATTTGTGATGATGGAAATACGGAAACTAACAATGATGTGGTGCAAGCAAATTGTACCTGTGTAGGAACGTCGACCACAGATGGGGGAACGACCATTTCTTGCGATGGTAATACCACTATTTCTTATGGAGAAGGGACAATTGCCATGTCTGGTCAAGTAGGTGAAGAATATTTCTTTCAGGTTTTTGATATTGCTTGGAATGAGCTTTTTAATTGTGGGTATCAATGTAGAAATACGCAAACAGTAACAGGTTTAACAGCAGGAGATTACAGAATTTTTATCAAGAATAGCAGTTATCAAATAATTTGTGAACAAATAATTACCTTATCAGCAGGAGGAAACGACCCTGATAACGATGGTGATGGCGTGCCTCTTAGCCAAGACTGTAATGATTCGGATGCTAATTTAACTGTTGCTGGAGCTGCTTGTGATGATGGAAATACGGAGACTGGCAATGATATGGTGCAAGCAAATTGTACTTGTGCAGGAACCTTGACCACAGGTGGGGGAACGACTATTTCTTGCGATGGTAATACCACTATTTCTTATGGAGAAGGGGCAATAACCATGTCAGGGGAAACAGGACAAGAATATTTCTTTCAAATTTTTGACCTTAGTTGGAATGAGGTTTATAATTGTGGGTATCAATGTGGAAATACCCAAAGGGTAACAGGCTTAACGGCAGGAGATTACAGAATTCATATCAAAAATAATGTTTACCAAGTGATTTGTGAACAAATAATTACGCTTTCCGCAGGAGGAAACGACCCTGATAATGATGGCGACGGCGTGCCAGCTAGCGAAGATTGTGATGATTCAGATGCCAATTTAACGATTGTCGGAGCAAGTTGTGATGATGGAGATATAGCAACCAATAATGATATTGTACAAGCGGATTGTACTTGTGCAGGGACTATCCCTGGTCAAGGAGGTACGAGTGTTTCCTGTGGTGAAATCACTATCACCTATGGCGAAGGTACTATTGACATGGTTGGTCTTGTGAACAAAAACTATTTTTTCAGAATTAATAATTTGAATAATGGCTGGGCACAAGTATTTGACTGTAGTTGGAATTGTGGACATCAACAAACAGCTACTGATTTACCTAACAGTAGATATTTGATAACGATTAGTAATGATGATTGGAGTGAACATTGCGCTGTTGAAATCGAAATGACCAATAGCAGTTTCACACAAGGTGCAAGTAATAGAACTGCTCCACAACTAAATTTTGAAGCCTTTAACGCTCAAAGGGCGGTTGATTTACAATGGTTGACCAATAGTGGATATAAGATTAAACATTTTGAAGTAGAGCGTTCCATAGATGGTGAAAATTATGAAGCATTACATATCATGATTAATAAAGAATGGACCGAGCAACTAACCTACCATCAAACAACTGATTTGATTCCTACAAAAGGAGTCAATTATTATAGAATCAAAGAGGTGTATTTAGATAATCATTTTACTTATACGGAGGTCAAAAAAGTAAACTTCCAAATAGATACCAATAAGTTGTCTATTTATCCAAATCCAGCAGACAATGTATTAAACCTTAGTCTTAAACCAATTATAGGTAAAAAGACAGCCATCAATATTATCAATACTTTTGGCCAAGTCGTTCAATCAAATGATATTGGATTTGTTAAGCAAGAGAATATCGCAATCGGCTTGAGCAATTCTATTATAAATGGGGTCTATCATGTTTGGATTGAAGTAGAAGGACAACAACCGATTATTAAAAAACTGATGGTTAAACGGCTTTATTAGTGGTAAGTGATGAGTGGTAAATGGTAAGTGCACCAATCTCTGAAAATTAATAATAAAAAAATTGAACAGGTAATATCCGTGCCCCTTTAATTATCCGTGGTAGAAATAATACCACGGATAATTAAAGGGACACGGATAGTTGAAGTATTAATAATATCAAATTATCCAACCCAATCCACTACTTCAAAGGTCATTTTGGCATAAAAATTCACTTTGTACTGACATAAAGTCACTTCTTTTCCTTGAAATTTTATCATTTTGTCTCTTTTTTAGGCTTGGTACATCAATTGATGATAGAGTAATGAGTGCGTCATTAATAGATAAGCACTCGAACAGAATTGTAAAATTTTTTGTTATTGAAAATAATTAAAGGGTATTGGAATTAGCTATAGGGGTGTAAAGGTACATAGGTTTAAAGGTATAGAGGCCAAACCTATTATTTTGAAACCATTTTGCGCTTCCATTTTAGGCATCTTTATACCTACACACCTTTTTACCCTTAAATTTAAGGTAAACGATAATAATTGATAATAATCTCCAATAACTAGCAAAGATATAAGTATCATAATCATGAATTTGAATAACATCACTTTAAAGACACAAGAAGCACTACAGCGTTCCCAACAAATTGCCTTTGAAAATAACCATCAATTGGTGGAGGTGGGGCATATTTTGAAAGGTATTTTCGATGTGGATGAAAATGTAACGCCTTATATTTTTAAAAAATTATCCGCTAATCTGCCTGTGGTTAAACAAGCATTGAATAGTATTTTGGATAGTTATCCTAAGCAAGATGGTGGGGGACAACATTTGTCTCGACCAGCTAATGAGGCAGTACAACGAGCAGGTACTTTTTTAAAAGAATTTGGCGATGAATATATCGCTTTAGAGCATTTATTATTAGGTATTTTAAAAGTTAAAGATTCCGTCTCTCAATTATTGAAAGACAGTGGATTGAATGAAAAAGATTTAAAAGCAGCTATTAGAGCTTTACGCAAAGGGACAAAAGTAACTTCTCATGGTGCAGAAAGTACTTATAATTCTTTAGCGAAATATGCTATCAATTTAAATGAAAAGGCGAAGAAAGGAAAACTAGACCCTGTCATTGGGAGAGATGAAGAAATTCGTAGGGTCTTGCATATTTTAGCTAGAAGGACAAAAAATAATCCACTATTGATTGGAGCGCCAGGTGTTGGAAAGACGGCAATCGTGGAAGGCTTGGCTCATCGAATAATTAATGGCGATATTCCAGATGATTTGGAGGATAAAGTAATTTATGCCTTGGATATGGGAGCTTTGATTGCAGGGGCAAAATATAAAGGCGAATTTGAAGAAAGACTAAAAGCTGTCATCAAAGAAGTCACCGAGTCCGATGGAAATATCATTTTATTTATTGATGAAATCCACACCTTGGTCGGTGCAGGAGGAGGACAGGGAGCGATGGATGCCGCCAATATTTTAAAGCCTGCTTTGGCAAGAGGGGAGTTGCGATCTATTGGTGCGACCACCTTAGATGAGTATCAAAAATATTTTGAGAAAGACAAAGCCTTAGAACGACGTTTCCAAACAATTGTAGTCGATGAGCCAAGTGTAGAAGATGCGGTATCTATACTAAGAGGACTAAAAGAAAGATATGAAGGACATCATAAAATTAACATCAAAGATGAAGCAATTGTCGCATCTGTGCAATTATCTCATCGCTATATCACGGACCGATTTTTACCAGATAAAGCCATTGATTTAATTGACGAAGCGGCAGCAAGATTGAGATTGGAAATGAATTCAATGCCCGAAGAATTGGATGAAATAGAAAGAAAAATCCGACAACTAGAAATCGAAAGAGAGGCAATGAAAAGAGAAAATGATGATGCAAAGATTATCGTTTTGAATGAACAAATTGCCAATTTAGAAGAAGCCCAAAATCAGTTTAAAACACAATGGGAATCAGAGCGTTCTGTTGTCTTAGGGGTACAAAAAGCAAAGGAAGAAATTGAGCGATTAAAACAAAAAGCAAAACAGTTAGAAAGAGCGGGGGATTTTACAGAAGTCGCTGAAATTCAATATGGTAAGATACCTGCGGCAGAACAAGATTTAGCAGATTTTAACCAACAATTAATTGATTTAAAAGAGAAAGGAAGCAAGTTGGTAAAAGAGGAAGTAACGTCCGAAGATATTGCAGAAATCGTTGCAAGATGGACGGGAATTCCCGTGACTAAAATGCTACAAAGTGAACGAGAAAAATTACTGAGCTTAGAAGAAGAATTGGGACAGAGAGTAGTTGGTCAAGCACCTGCTATTGAAGCCATTGCGGATGCGATTAGAAGAAACCGAACAGGGCTTTCTGATGATAGAAAACCAATAGGTTCTTTTTTGTTCCTCGGTTCAACGGGAGTTGGAAAGACCGAACTAGCGAAAGCACTAGCTGAGTTCTTATTTGACGATGAAAATATGATGACCCGAATAGATATGTCGGAGTATCAGGAGCGTCATGCAGTAGCTCGTTTAGTGGGTGCGCCTCCTGGGTATGTGGGCTATGATGAAGGTGGACAATTGACAGAAGCCGTTCGTAGAAAGCCATATTCTGTTATTTTATTAGACGAAATAGAAAAAGCACATCCAGATGTTTTTAATATTTTACTACAAGTCTTAGATGATGGCCGATTGACGGATAACAAGGGTAGGGTAGCAAATTTTAAAAATGCGATTATTATCATGACCTCCAATATGGGGGCAGAGGTAATCCAACAAAATTTTGCTAGGATAGATGGTACAAACGAAGCTGCTATTTTTGAAAAAACAGAAGGGCTAGTTTTTGAAGTATTAAAACAATCGCTACGTCCTGAGTTTTTGAATAGAATTGATGAAATCGTGATGTTCCAACCACTTAATAGTAAACATATTCGTCGGATTGTTGAATTACAATTGAAAGGTTTGGAAAAGGTTTTGAGCAAACAAGCCATCAAACTTTCCGCAACGCCTCAAGCCATTGATTATATTGCTGCTACTGGATTTGACCCTCAATTTGGCGCACGACCTGTAAAGCGAGTAATTCAGAAAAAAGTATTGAATGCTTTGTCTAAGGCGATATTAAAAAAGGAAGTTTCTCCAAATTCTAATGTAGTATTAGATTCTTTTGGAAATGGGTTGATATTTAGGCAACCTACAGAAAAGGAAGTGGATAAAGTAGCTGCTTAAAATAAAAAAAGTCGAACCGATCCCCCAACCAGTCCGACTTAGTAACATATTTTTT
>CAYMSC010000259.1:2285-8789 GCA_964392805.1 uncultured Saprospiraceae bacterium | reverse complement strand
ATAAACCCCATAAACCTTATAACCTCATTACCTCACACCTCATCACCTCGAAAAATGAAATTCCTTATAATTGAAGATGAAAGACCTGCTGCCAAACGATTAACAAAAATGGTAAAGTCCATCAGGTCTAATTGTGAAATTATGGACACATTGGATACGGTAGAAGGGGCAGTAGATTGGTTAAAAAAAAATAGTCAACCCGACTTAATTTTTATGGATGTGCAATTAGCCGATGGAATTAGTTTTGAAATTTTTGGGCAAATGGAAGTCACCGCTCCAATTATATTTACGACTGCTTATGACGAGTATGCTTTGCAAGCTTTTAAGGTAAATAGTTTGGATTATTTACTCAAACCTATCGACCCGGAAGAGTTAGAAAAAGCCCTTTGTCAATATGATAATTATACGCGTCAGGGCAATAAATCAGTGGATAATAGTATGATTGCAGACCTTTTGCAGACCTTAACAAAAAAAGAATACAAAGAAAGGTTTTTGGTAAAAATTGGACAACAGTTGACCTATTTAAAGGTAAGTAATATCGCTTATTTTTATTCAGAAGAAGGCTTAATTTTTGCTTGCCAACAAAATGGAAAGCGACATCATTTGGATTATACGCTTGACCAATTAGCAGAAGTACTCAATCCTGATGATTTTTTCAGAATTAATCGTAAAATCATTACACATCTACCCGCCATAAAAAAGATTCACACTTATTTTAATAGTCGTCTTAAATTGGAATTAGCACCTGCTACTCAATTGGAAACCATCGTCAGTCGAGATAGAGTGAGTGATTTTAAAAAATGGTTAGATAAATAAGATGGTATCGCTCAAACTCCTAAAAGAAGTTTTAAAAGAGGTTAAATATTTCCCTCGACATGCCTACAAAGTCACCACTGGTCGGATGATGACGGGTGTCTATCCCCACCAAAAATATACCTTTGGGCCACATAAAAAACAATATTTATGTTGGTTTGAACCTAATAAAATAACGCAAAATCAAATTATTCTCTTTTATCATGGCGGAGGCTGGACCTTTGGCACGCCAGAATTATTTAGCGATAGAGCTAAGTTATTTGCGGAATTGGGTTATCCTGTTATTATGCCTTCTCATCGAAAATTACCCTTTCATAGTTATAAAGAAATTCGGGAAGATTTGATACTAACATTAAAAAAGGTTTACGAAATTTTAAAATCCAAAGATTGGTTGCATAAAAAAATAATAGTAGGCGGAATGTCTTCTGGCGGAAATCTGGCTGCATTACTTTTATTGGACCATCAACTCTTAAAAAATACAGGGTTCACAAATGAACATTTTGCAGGTGCTTTTCTCTGTGGTGCACCTGTCAATTTGGATGGCATGACCGATTCTTTTGTCTTAGCCCAATATGCTGGCAAACGAACAGATAAATCTTTTCAAGATGCCTCTCCAATACATCATTTACCTAATAAATTGACAAAACCTATTCTTGTGGTTCACGGCACGGAAGATGGTTTAGTGAATTTTCAAAGCACCGCTGATTTTGTTAAAAAGTTAACACCACTCAACGCCGCCAAAACTAATTTCTATATTATACCAAAAGGTTCTCATTTGAAAGCAGTAAGTTGGGCTTACGAAGATAATGAAATACGAAAAAAAATTATCGGTTGGTTAACTAAAAATTTCACTACTTAGCATTGCTCTAAAAAAGGATAGTATCCAACGGTAGTGTATCAAATAGTTGATTTTTAAAACTAGACAGGTTGTTCAAATTTTTATCAGGCGCTCTAATAGGGCTAAGTAATAAAAAATAGGGCGTCAGATTGAAAATTGATATTATTTATTTTAAGGATATATGTAGGAATCCACAGGAAAACTAATCCGTTGGGCAAAAAAGTACTCCCAACAGATTAGCTTCCCACAGTTTACTCCGATTTTATCGGAGGATAATTATCACTTATTTATCTGACCATCTAAAGCATGTTAAACCTCACTTAATTAACTGAATAAATATTCGTGTACCATTCATCCGTGTACAAAAAAAAGTTACTTTCTTCCTTCTTGAATCAAAGATAGGTGTAGGTCGTTAATATAAAGAGAATTCTTACTCAAAAAAATAATAGTATAAATATTTGATTATCAGCCTTTTAAAATTAAAATTAAAATCATCTGTCACAAACTTAGCAATTAAACCATTTTTTCATAGAACTTTCCTATTTTCGTGGCGTTAATTGGTTGGGCTACACGTATATTGTACCTAAAATATCTCATAAAATCAAACTCACGAGCTTTAATTGTAACTTAATCTAATTCATTAGTTTTTTGTTTTTTTAATCAGTTTGATTAAGCATCTATGCGCCCGAAAATAGCTACTAGTATCAATACGAAAAGTAAAGACGAAACGATTATTGTCCCGTTGATGAAGGGAGCCTACCAATTGGGTATGGTTAAGACTATTGACGCTATTTCCAATCATTGGGAACTGATTGCTCCTGCTCACGATGAATTTTTGCAAGTTCCGTATTTAAGGTTTATGGAATCTCGACCACCTGGTGGTAATATGCAATTCCGATACTTGGTTTTCTATAAAAATCAAGCACCCATAGGTTTGGCGTATTGTCAAATTTCAGAATTGAGGATTCGAGAAGCATTAACCGACCCTACCCTATCTGCTTTTCGTCAAAAATTAAATAATACCATTCTTAAGGCTGCAGATATGAATGCCCTTTTTTGTGGCAACATTCTTTTAACGGGTGAACACGGTAGTCATTTTTCCACAACTATTGACCAAAAAACACAAGGTACGTTGCTCAAAGAAGGAATGGAAGCCTTAAAAAATCAATGTAAAAAAGAGGGAGAACATATTTCGCTGTTGCTGATTAAAGACTTAGATGCTCCTAGAAAAACGTTGCTGCATCCTGATTTGGGCAGTAATTATAAAGAATTTTCTATCCAACCAAAGATGATTCTTACTCTACGCAAAGAATGGGATTCCTTTGAAGATTATCTGGCAGCTATGACGTCAAAATATAGAGTTCGGGCTAAAAGAGCTTTCAAAAAAGGAGTCGATATTGAAAAAAGGGAATTAAATCTAGAGTCTATTAAAGCTTTCTTGCCAAGAATTGATAAATTGTATAAGGCGATTGCCGAAGGCGCTGGTTTTAATGTCGTTACGCTCGACGGTGAATACTTCCTAAATTTTAAAACTCATTTTCCAAAAAAATTCAGACTCTATGGCTATTTCATCGACAATGAAATGGTTGCCTTTTATACTACTTTTAGAAACCAAGAAGAATTAGAAGCCCATTTTCTTGGCTTTGATAATGCCACCAACCGAAAATACCAAATCTACCTTAATATCCTCTATGATTTAATCAAAGAGGGCATCAAAAATAAGGCAGGCTATATTAACTTTGCTCGAACTGCTTTAGAAATCAAAAGCTCTGTCGGTGCTGCTCCCGTCGATTTGTATTATCTTGGCAAACACACCAATTCTTTAAAAAATACCCTCTTTACCCCTATTCTCGCTTATTTTAATCCAACCGTCGATTGGGTACAACGAAAACCGTTTAAGGAGTTATAAGGCGTGAGTGAAGGAATAAATGATTTCCTGCACTTCTTCGCCTTTCTATACCTCCTCCTATCTATCTATTCGTCTTTTTCTTCCCATTTTCTCAATTTCCTAGCCAATCATTTGAAAAAATTAAAATTTGTAGATACCTTCAAGCCACTTTTGAAGCAGGTGGTAGTATTGCTTGTAAAAAGAATGAATAAAAAAAACTTACTTTTGGGAACGTTTTTTAAAATTAAAATAATTACTACTATATCGGCAGCGATGCAATTGATTCAAAATTTAATCATTTATAATCCCCATCAAACCTGCCAAAACCTAAACCTTTATTTTTATGAGTAAGAAAATATTAGCTTTTACATTAATGCTTTGTGCACCACTTTTGACCTTCGCTCAAGGGATAAATTCCTCTGTTTTTTTAATTGGAACCCTTTGGGAAAGTATTGAAGGTGTTTTAGATGCTATTTTTAATGCCGTCTTTTTTACAGTTAATTTCCCTGTTATTGGCGAGCATCCATTTGTCTTGATTTGGTTAGTTATTGGCGCACTATTCTTTACTATTTATAATGGATTTGTTAATTTTTGGGGATTCAAACATGCTTTAGATGTAGTTAGAGGAAAATATGATGACCCTAGTGACCCCGGCGAAGTATCCCACTTTCAAGCCTTGGCAACTGCTTTATCAGGTACAGTTGGTGTAGGTAATATAGCAGGTGTTGCCTTAGCCATTTCCTTAGGTGGTGCAGGTGCTACTTTTTGGATTATATTGGTTGGTCTGTTTGGTATGTCTTCCAAATTTGTAGAATGTACCCTTGGTTTAAAATATAGAAAACAATTACCAGATGGCTCTGTTTCTGGTGGGCCGATGTATTATTTGAGCGAAGGATTAGCTAAAAGAGGCGCGGGTGGATTAGGAAAAGTGCTAGCCGTATTATTTGCTATAGCCTGTATTGGTGGTTCGTTTGGTGGTGGAAATATGGTACAAATCAATCAAGCAACTTCCCAATTGGTAACCGTAACAGGAGGAGAAGGTAGTTTTTTCTTTGGCAATGAATGGATATTTGGAGCTGCAATGGCAATACTAGTTGGTATAGTAATTCTTGGAGGTATTAAAAGTATTGCGAATGTTACCGATAAAATTGTACCATTCATGGTTGGTATTTATATGATAGGAGCAATCATTGTCATCGGCTATCACTTTACAGACATTCCTTGGGCTTTTGGTGAAATCATCAGAGGTGCTTTTAGTAAGCATGCTGCTTTCGGTGGTTTTGTTGGGGTATTAATGATAGGCGTTCAAAGAGCCGCTTTCTCCAATGAGGCGGGAATTGGTTCTGCCTCTATTGCACATGCAGCGGCAAAAACAGATGAGCCAATTAGTGAGGGTATTGTTGCTTTATTAGAACCTTTTATTGATACGGTTGTAGTTTGTACTATGACTGCGTTGGTGATTATTATTACGCAAAATGCACCAGAAGCTGCGGTAGATTTAGCCAATAACGCAGAAAAAATAGCCTTAACTTCTAGGTCTTTTGCATCTGTTATTCCTTGGTTTCCACCAATCTTAGCAATGGCTGTTATACTATTTGCTTTGTCTACCATGATTGCTTGGTCTTACTACGGATTAAAAGCTTGGACCTATTTATTTGGGGAATCTCAGGCTTCAGAAATTATTTATAAAGCAATTTTCTGTATTATGGTTGTTGTTGGTTCTGCGGTAAGTTCTTCTTCTGTATTTAACTTCGGTGATGCCATGATTTTTGCCATGTGTTTCCCGAATGTCTTAGGGCTTTATTTCTTAGCTCCCGAAGTAAAAGCAGATTTAAAGGATTATTTTAATAGAGTAAAATCTGGAGAAATCAAGAAATTTGGATAAGGAGACCCAATGATAGCTAATTCGCTTTGGCATATTTCTAAGGCTGCGTCTAAATTGCAAAAAAAGCCTTTAGAGCAACTTGGTAATGACTTTTTTTTGATAAAAGGGTTGTATTCTCTGATTAGTACGGGTACAGAACGGTTGGTGGCATCGGGCAAAGTACCTCGGTCAATGCACCAATCAATGGCTGTGCCTAATATGGGTGGTGACTTTGATTTTCCTATTAAATATGGGTATTCATTAGTTGGTCAAGTACTTAGTAAAGGAGATATGGAAGGACAGTTAGTGCATCTTTTACATCCGCATCAAGATTTATTACAAGCCGAAAAAAAATCTTTCAGTATTGTTCCTAAAGGCATTCCTGCCAAAAGAGCAGCCTTAGCGAGCAATGTGGAAACCGCTTTAAATGCCGTTTGGGATAGTGGGGTTAGTGTGGGAGATAAAGTGGTAGTGTGTGGTTTTGGAATGATTGGCGGCTTGGTCGCAAGGGTATTGTCCTTTATGCCTGCTGTTGAGGTGGTGATATTAGAAAAGAATAAGTATCGAATACAACAAGCTACTCAAATGGGCTTTACCGTAAATCCTAGTGATTTAGAAAATTATGATTATAGTTTTCACACGTCGGGTTCTTCCGCAGGTCTTCAGACTTGTATAGAAGCGGTTGGGATGGAAGGAAAAATTATAGAATTAAGTTGGTATGGAACAAAGGCAGTAGACCTTCAATTGGGCGCAAGTTTCCACCAGCAGCGAAAGCAAATTATTAGCTCCCAAGTTGGACATATTCCATTCTCAAAATCTGCCAGATGGAACTATCAACGGCGGAAAGCGGTAGTTTGGGAATTGCTAAAGAATCAGGTGTTTGACGCACATATTACAGAGGAGATTCCTTTTGCTAATAGCCCTGCTTTTTTTGAGGAGTTGCGTGGTGGAGAAATATTGAATAAGGGACTTGGGTGGGTGATAAAGTATTAGCCAATCTTTATTTTCTTGCCTTAAAGTTTCGACTATGTGAGCAAATCTTAAATCATATATCTTACATCATAAATCATAAATCTATCTAATTTTGCCTGTGGCAGATTT
>CAYMSC010000259.1:0-2185 GCA_964392805.1 uncultured Saprospiraceae bacterium | reverse complement strand
GATTTTTCAACCAATCTAGCATAAATATCACCTGAAGGGTCTTCTTTGGTATAAGTATCAAAAACTGCTTTCATCTCTTTAGCAGTTAGCCATTTTTCGGTATTCAAAACTTGTGATTCGCCAAAAGACCAATTATATTCGTAGTTGCCTAAAGTCGCCAATTGGTCGATGCACTCATATACTCTTTCCAAAGTAGGTACAAAATACTCTAAGGACAGACAAGGTATAGGTTGAGTCAACCCTTTCAATACTTGGATTTCAAAATCTTCTACATCTATTTTACAAAAGTCGGGCATTCCATATTCAGCAATTAATTGGTCCAAAGTGACAACTTCTACTTCGATGGTTTCTTCCCAGTTAACTTTAAAAGAAGTAGCATCATCCATTTTTTGCCGCCAATCCTTATCTGCCAAAGTACTAATTGTTGGGGTCAATTGGCTAATATGTAAATTAGCAATCCCTGCTTTATCTCCAACCGCTTTGGGTAAAATAGTAACTTGTTTATCCTGTCCAAATTTTTTATTCAAATAAGCCAAACATTGAGGTTGAGGGTCTACCGCAACTACCGTCGCTCCAATGGCACTCCAAGCATTGGTGCGATTCCCTAAATGTGCCCCAATATCAAAACACAAATCTCCCGCTTTCACAAAATCTTTATAAAAATTAACCAATCTTCTCTTATTAAAAGGTTTCCAATAGTAAGTCGCTATAGAACGCAATACCCCTATTTTTTTCTTAATGCTTGCTATCATGTCTATTTATTTTCTTTGTTTACGATAGTGGATTACTCCAAGAGTCAGGTAATGTTGTTTCTAAGTATTCCGCTAATTCGCGATTCGGCATTTCAAAAAATGCGTTTAATTGCTGCTGTAAAGTAGCTTTCATTTTAGCTTTAGGTGCTACATTAAATCGTTGTTCTAAGACCTCCTCCAAATCAAAAAATGGTAAACTTAAATACTGTTGAATATCCTTCATGATAGTTTTGGCACTATCCATTTCATTTAATTCTTCGGCAAAGTAAACCCGAATTTGGTCCTTTCCAAATACCTTGGTCCAATTTTTTAGTTGTTGTATATAGAGACTCGGAGATAGGTAATGGCCTTTACCTCCATTTTTTATTACGGTCAATTCCGCCAAAATATCCGTCTCAAAATCATTGACGACAAATCCTAAAGTTCTCCCCTCTTCTTGAAATCGCTGATACATTCGATGATGCGAAAAAGCTCGTTCAATAGGATTTCTAAAAAGTAAAATTAATTTAATATCTGGCAAAAATCGTTTAACTAATGAAGGAGTCACCTCATAAAAAGTGTTGACACTTGCTTCGCCTGTAATATATTCAAGGGTCGCCTCTCTTTCAATCAACACCTCTTCGTGATATAAAATCCCTTCCTTATCCAACTCTGGCCAATCAAATTTTATCGCCTCGCTTGCCTTTTTTACAGGAAAATGCTTCCAATAATCTGTAATATGTTTTTCCACATACTGCTTGCCTTTGCCAAAAAAATTGGGTTCTTTTAAGGCACAGGGCAATACATTAGGGTGTGCTATCAAATAGCGATAAAGAGAAGAAGTCCCACATTTTCGTTCTCCAATAATAAAAAAAGACGGTCTTAAATAATCCAATTATTTTAGTTGTTTTTCTTTTCTCGTAAATACTAAAAATTTTCTACTAGTTTTGCGATTTATTAATCAGCAAAAACAAAACTATGTTTACTGTAAAAATAAGAGAACATATTATGATAGCGCATTCTTTACCAAGCCCTGCTTTCGGTCCTGCCCAAAAGCTACACGGCGCGACTTATGTAGTAGATGCAGCTTTCAAATCTAAAAAGTTGGACGAAAATAACATAGTTATGGACATTGGCATAGCTTCAGAAGTATTAAAAGAAGTGCTAAGTCCTTTAGCGTACCAAAATTTAGATAAAATGAAGCAATTTAAAGGAAAATTGACCACTACCGAATTTTTGGCAAAATATATTCATCAAGAAATTGCTAAAAAAGTAAAAGGAAATTTCAAAGGTCGACTTGAAGTAATTTTGGGCGAGAGTCATGTTGCTTGGGCTAGTTATGAAGGGAAGGTAAAGTAGTATTTTAGACTAAGAGCATGTTTAAAATTCCATCAATTGGCTACAAGTGGCAAATTTCATCTTGTAGGTTGTTAAAAATTTTGACCAGCCAAAAG
>CAYMSC010000258.1:7039-8820 GCA_964392805.1 uncultured Saprospiraceae bacterium | reverse complement strand
ACAGAAAAATGTAATTTTTCGGTCTGACTTCTGACCTCTTTTGTCCAGTAGTAAGGAGCATTTACCAAAAAAGGCCTTAACCTACTACAATAGAAGGTTAAGGCCTGAATGTAAACCTTAAAACTAAAAATCTATATCGCTACGATTCCCTGTGTATTATTAGCAGGTAAATCGCCTGTTATTTCTTCCACTAATTCAAGGCTAGTACCATTGATTCGGAAAACCCCGATAGTGCCACTTAAACCATATAATTGGTATAAAAATTCACCATCATCAGAAATCCAAAGGTCAATCCAACCTTGAGTCGTACCAAATGCAGCGGCTGGGTCGGTTGTATTTCCTGTTGCGCCAATTCCTTGCGCTGCTGTTTGATTCAATAATTCAATCTGTCCGTTGTCAAAGCTGTATACTGCTAGACCAGCTTCTATCGCATTAGATACAAAAAAAGCACTTTCGTCTTCGTTAAAATCTAACCAACAAGCGGTTCTCCCAGTATTGTTTACGCCAGATGGGACATCAAGATTAATTTCTCTAAGTCCACCGCCACTTGTTATTTGCCAAGTTGATACAGAGCCATCTTGTAGTGCTGGGAATGCAGGTGGCGAGCCATCTGGCTGAAATTCTCTGGCCTCAGTTACGACCACATAATTGTCACCTACAATTTGGAATCCAATTGCCGAAGGAAGGTTTCTACCATCATTTCTACCAGTTCCATCTTCTCTAAATGTTGAGGTTGCACCCGCTGTTGGTTCTGCGCTTAGCGTACCGTCTGCATTGACAGTATAAACAACGATTTCATTTTCGTCTAAACTTGCTAATGCGGAGGAACCTGAATTGATAGAAGAGACGACTAGGAAATCTCCATTAGGCGAAAATTGTACGGCAGAAGGACGATTCGCTAATGCTCTCCAAGCACCATCAATTGCTTGTAAAGAACCATCATCTAATAACCAGTAGCCCATGATACTACCTTGTTGTGCAGGCTCTCCTTCACCAGCAAATTCTTCTCGATTGATATTTGATACATAGACTAAACCATTCACACCATCTGGGCCTAATTGTCCCGTGTGTGCGATACTATTTGGTCCAATACCATTGGTTGGTTGTGTGCTTGATAAAGTTAATCCATAAGCCTCTTGGTCGATAGCAAAAGCAGAAACGGTATTGCTACCTGCATTAACGGCTAATAGAAATTGATTGTCTTCAGTTTTGCTCAATGCGTAGGCAGAAATAAGCGGGTCTAATCCTTCTGCCCCGTCAAAATCACCACCTTGACCACCTGTTAGGTATCGGTCTATCAAATCTAGGGTGCCATCTGCATTTCTACCATATGCTGCTACCCAGTTGTCTCCTTGTACGTTGCCGTCCACTTGACCACTTCCATTACTCATGGCATATACTGCGCCTGTAAAATTACTAGTGATGGGGGGTGTTCCACCGCCTGTTCCGCCAGTAGCATCGTTATCATCGCCACAGCTAGTAATACCAAATCCTAAAAGAGCAATAGCGCAAATAGAAAGATAATTTTTAATCGAATTCATAAAATAAAAGTTTAGGGTGATTTTATAATTTTTAGTCGGCTAATTGTTTATTCTGAGCCAGAACAAACAGGTGTTTTATAAAATCGGTTTTCTAATAATATAGGTTAATAAAAAAGTTATTGGGTGTCGGGTTGTTAAATCGGTTTTCTAATAATATAGGTTAATAAAAAAGTTATCGGATGTCGGGAGTTATAAAATCGGTTTTAAGTATTTTAAAAGTTCGTTTTTGTAGTTTATAGG
>CAYMSC010000258.1:0-6939 GCA_964392805.1 uncultured Saprospiraceae bacterium | reverse complement strand
GGAGTTATAAAATCGGTTTTAAGTATTTTAAAAGTTCGTTTTTGTAGTTTATAGGGGCTAGTGATTGACGGTTGATGATAGGGTGTCAGATTGTCCCGATATAAAATCGGGACGGTCTGACTGCTAACAACTACTTCAAAATCATTTTCCCCCCATTTAGTATAAAGATAGTAATGGGGTTTGGGGGGTGAAAATAATCGGTTTCTGGTATTTTTGGGGGTAATAGTTTAGGATAGGTCTTAGTGACCTTCTTTTACCATTTTATCTTTTGCCATCTTTTTGTCCTCCATCATTTTATCTCCCATTTTATCTTTCATTTCTCCCATTTTGTCCCCCATTTTATCTTTCATCATCTTGTCAGCTACAGTTAAGGTATAATGTGGAGTAGGATTAAGCGGACAGCTATAATTATAAGTACCTGCTTTTAATTCAACTACTCCTGTTTGAGCAGTTTCTCCTTTTTTTATTAAGCGCTCTAAACCTGAGTTCGCTACTTGCTTTTTTGTACCATCTACTAAGTAAAAACCTAGTTTTTTATCTACATTTTTGTTAGTAACTTCAAAAATATATTTTCCTGGTGCTAAATCTAGCGTCGTTGTTTCGTACACTCCTGGTGTTTGTGATAATTGGACTACTGTAATTTCGTCTTTCATCATTTTGTCATCCATCTTATCCTTCATCATTTTATCTTGTGCAAAGGAAGTATTGACTGCGAATAAGACAATTGCTGCTACTAAAAATTTCAAAATAGATTTCATAATTATTAAAGTTTTAATTCACACTATTTTTTTTACTACTGTAATAACATGAGGGTGAATTGAATTTATTTTTTATTATTAATGTTTAAACATTGATTATGGTACAAAGATAGGCACATTGATACATGAAGGTCTCACAGAAGAATAACCATTGATATTAATTTAGACACAAATGTATTGCAGGTTATCACAGAAGTATTGCGAATGGATTTAGTTGATTGATAATCAGTAGATTGAGATTATGTTTTTTAAGAAAAAAGAATTTTTAATTTGGTTGAAAATGTCTTAGTAGCGGCAATTTTTATTTGCGAGCGATTTGGAGGTTTATCCTCAAGAGCTCAAATTTAATTTTTTAGCTTTGCTTGGTTGGCATTCTGCCATTAATTATTGCTTTAAGCATTTCTTGTCCTATTTGATGATTCAAAACACCCGTCTCCTCCAAAACATTACTAAATAAAATTTGTCCTTTTGTAGTGCGTCCATCTTTTTCGGTTGGTTGGAAAGGAATGGCTTTTTTATTTTCCAGTTGATGAACATTCGGATAAATTAATACCCCTTGTTCCGCGTTGAAATATTGACAATAAATATACAACTGCTTCAAATCTTCCATAGAAGGAGCATGATTGTTTAGCATTTTCCACTTAGTATCGAGTACATATTTTTTATCGGCTATTTGTAATAATAAATCGGGGCGAATCATCCGCCTTTGCCAAAAAGGTTTGGCGGTTTGCCTTTGTACTTTAAGCGTATCATTTTCCAATTGTTTTAATCGTCGAAAAACGTATTCTTCAAAAAGTTTATTCATATCGAACAAGAGCGCAAATAAATGATGTCGCCCACTACGAATATCTGGGCTAAAATTTAGCAATATTAAGCGGCTTATTTCTAATAATTCTCGATGAGGCTGGTATTTTTTGATTTGAAAGAGTTGTTCAAAATCTCTTAGGTTGACCCTATAAGTCGGAAACTTAGGAAAGACCCCCAAGATTTGTTGTAATTGTAATTTAAAAGTAGGATTTAATTGTACTTTAGCTAAGACCAGCAATGCAGCTCGTAGTACTTGATTAAATAAATGGTGATGGGAAAAAGTAGTATGTTGCACATAAAATCGTTCTGGATGTAAAATATTTTTTCGCAACTGCATTGGCAAATTTAGTCGACCTTTTAACACTTTTAAATTTTCTTCTTTTGATAGATAAGCTTTTGGTAAACCTTTGACTAAAAGTTGCTGAACTTGATTTAAAAACCTCGAAAAATATATATCTAAAATATGATTGCTATTGAGTTGAACCTGTCCTATCCCCAAGGTTTCTACTTTGATTAATTGGCAATAGCTCAACATGGCTATCAAGACTTTCTGCCATTTAGCAGGATTGCCAACATCCTTATTATCCGCTTTGGGCAAAATTTCTAAAGTCAGCTTTCCAATTTGAATAATACCAACATAATGACTAAATTTTACGCCATTATATACTAAATTGAAATATTTTACTTTTTGCTTTTCTTGGTATAACGCCATTGCCTTAAAAGCGGCTTCATCAAAGCGAGCACCATTAATAAGGTCTCCAACACGAAGGGTTTGATGCTCGAAGACTTGAATGGTATGTGTAGCTATTTTTTGCATTATTAAGGCTAAAGGTAGGGTTTTTTAATGGTAAATGAGGAAGGAGAAATTATAAATATTGCCGGCTTATCTTTTACAACCTTTTCTGCTATTTATTGTTTCTTTTTCCAAATGCTTCGCCTATAAGTAAGGGAGAAGTCAGATTTAAGACAGATAAATCTGTCAGAAGTCAGACGTAAGTTCTCAATTTAAAATTTTCAATTTTCAATTCACAATTTTCAAAAAGAACAATAGCAAAATTCCTAGAATGCTACGATAAAAATTTACAACAATTTAAAGGATTAGCTCTAAAGGATTATCGTTTGCTTGCTCCTCCTTTTTGAAAATTGTTTAACCTATTGTCTATTGAGAACTTACAATTTTTATTAAAATTATTTGCTTGACTTATTTAAGTCTTCTCACTTACTTATGGTAGTAGACTTTTACATTTATAATTTTAGATTTTACATTTTAGATTTCACCTTCTTTCTTATGTATCAATTAAAGCGTGTTCAAAAACTGCCTATTTCCGTAGAAAAAGCATGGGACTTTTTTTCCTCTCCGAAGAACCTTGCCACTATTACGCCAGACGAATTAGGCTTTGAAATAAAATCGGAGCTACCAGAAAAAATGTACCCCGGTATGTTTATTCAATATACAGTAAAGCCGCTTTTTGGTATTCCGATGACCTGGGTAACTGAAATCACCCAAGTCAATGAACCGCATTTTTTCATTGATGAACAACGAGTTGGCCCTTATGCTATTTGGCACCACCAACATTTTTTCAAAAAAATTCCAGGCGGCGTCGAAATGACGGATATTGTGGATTATAAATTACCTTTAGCCCCTTTTGGCAATTTTATGCACCCGCTTTTGATAAAAGGGAAGTTGAATGGGATTTTTGAGTATCGGAATCGGAAGATGATTGAGTTGTTTGGGGAGTATGAGGAGGTTGAGCGCGTTCTTTCATAGGGAATAATAAAAAATAGCTGCATGGGGTTGATGCAGCTATTTGTTTTTTTTTTAAGTGAAAAAGAATGATTTATATAGACTGAAATGTGGTTTAAATTACAATCTTTTGTTGTTTTACCTCTTATTAGAGGTATTATCATTATTATTTAATCTTTCGGTTTATCTTCTTCTTTTTTTTCACATGGACAGGTTTGGATTCCTGTCCAACGTAATGACCAACCTTTAACCTTAGCTGTTGAAACTCTTAATGGATTTGGTTCATTAGTACTACCTGGAGGAATATTTGAACTTGGGTCATCAGTCCATCTGATGTAAACCGTAAATCCATGAGGGGAAACATTATACAAGCAATTTAATCCACTTAAATGCCAGTTCCAGCCTCCTGTTCCTTCAATTGATACTAAATAATGAGGAGAGGTTGTAAATCCACAATTACTGGTATCTATATCTATTCTAATACCTCCAATTGCATTTGTCGTATTACCTGCATAATTACTCCAGTCATTTTGATGAGTTTGAGGGGATGATACCCCTTGAGCGATTTGTAACATAATTTTTTTTTAATTTATTTAATTAATTAAATAGCCTACTCTTTTCAGCTTTCAGTTTATTTGTTGCAAGTTTTTCTTTGTTGTCGTTTATTCCAATTTTTTGATTTTGCGTAGCAGCTCGTTTTGTTGGTTTAATTGATTTTTTCTTTTCAAGATTGTTTTTCCTTCTTTACGAGTATTATTCCACGGGCGTAATTGAGATGTGTCCCCAAGTCCCGTTAGGGACTAAACATTGGTAGGAATAAATAATGCAATAAATCAATTCTAATCGTGCCGTAGGTACGTAACATTGGTTTCATTATCATGTTGCGTACCTACGGCACGATAAAACGTCATTAATATCCCTATTTTCTACCCATTTTTAGTACCTACGGCACTATTTAAGGGAGACAAATCTCAATTACACCCTTATCACACTACAATTTTATCTAATATTTAATTACCATATAAAGACAAAATCAAAGAATTGTAGACCGTTTTTTTACTTCCATTCTCAGCAAGTTATTTTTTAAAAATTGATTATCAGTAATTTATGTAAATTTTATAGAAGCCCGATTGTCAGCAAGTTTCGGTATATCCAACTATGTATTTAACTGCTAATTTGTCAAGTACAATCATTTTGGGAAATAATCACTATACAAAACGCCTTATTATTCAACATCAATTTTTTTATCTTTTTCAAATCGCCTAAATTTAGAATTAGCACATTTCTTAGAGACAAAAAAAAGTAATTGTCTCTAATTTTTTAATGATTTTATTTGGAAAAATAATTATAAATTATTGATTATTAATTAATTAGGTGTAAAAATGACAATGTGTTTTGTCAGCACTTTTTGTAAATAACATATTTTGTAGAAGTATAATATTTTCCTATATTTATGAAATGTTTCTATTAAGTATACTTATTTAATAGAGCAATAAGCAGCAAAACCTATATGCAAAATAGCAAACTAATCACTTTATTAAAGGCATTAAGTCCCGAAGAATTTCGTCAATTCTATCGGTATATTCGCACGCCTTTTTTTACAAAAAGTGCAGATTTGCTAAAACTGTATGAAGCGATTAGAAAACACTATCCTGACTTCAACAGTCCCAAACTAGAAAAAGAACGTTTATTTAAGCACCTTTATCCAAAAGAAACCTTTAATGATGCAAGATTAAGAAATTTGATGTTGAAAATTTCTAAAATATTAGAAGAGTACTTACTGTATTTGGAATTTCAGCAAGATGAATTTCAACGCAAAAGCACCTTAACCCGAATCTATAAGAAACGAAATCTAAATGTTATTTTTAAACAAAAAACAGATGAATTACTTACAGACTTAGATAAGCAGCCTTACCGTGATGCTACTTTCTCTTTTGAGAAATACCAATTAGCACAAGATTATTATTTTCATTCTGGTGTTGTCCAACAGCGTCAGAAGATTGATTCTTTAATCGCTGCTTTAACACATTTAAATGATTTTTATGCGATTGAAAGATTGCGGTTAGGAATAGAACTATCTAATAGATCGCGAATTTTTAAAGAAGACCATAATTTTAGCCCCTTCCACTATGAAACCCTTCATCCGACTACTAATAAAGTCTATCGCTTGTTTTTGGATATTTATAATCTATTATCCAATAATGAGGAAGCTTTATTCGATAGCGCTAAGCAGCAATTTATAAGTTCCTTTAACCTACTCAATCCATCCGATGCTACTGTAATTATACAGTCCTTACTAAATTTTGCTATTCAACAATTTGCTAAAAACGAAGCACATTACACTAAGGAAGCTTTCGAACTGTACAAATTAGGGCTAAAACAAAATATCCTCCTTCAGGATGGATTTATTAGAAAGGATAGCTTTTTGAATATATCGGTTATTGGTTCTAAATTAGAAGCCTTTGAATGGGTTGCGAATTTTATTGAAACTTATAAGGAACAACTAGATCCTACAGTTAAATCTGATATTATCACGCTTGCAAAATGTTTTTTGGCCTTTAATCAGGCTGATTATCAAGTGATTCCAGATGAATTGAATGATTATCAATTTAAAAACCCTCTTTACAAAATTAATGCTAAAACTATTTTAATTCGAGCTTATTTTAAGTTGTTTGAGTCTGATGAGACTTATGGAGATATGGTTATTTACAGTTGTAATGCCTTTGAAAAATTTATTAAAAGAGAACCTACTTTGCATCATCATAAGAAAGAACCCTATTTAAATTTTTCTTTTTTATTAAAAAAGATAGTCCTCCATAGATTAGATCGGCTTAAAATGAGAAACCCAGATTTTTCCTATGTGCTCAATAATTTTTCAGGAGTTTTTGCAAAAGGATGGTTGAATGAAATTATTCTTAGTAAATAATAAAATCCCCCAGATTCCCTACAAATCTGGGGAATAATTGGTTTTAAAGGTTCGCAATGTCTCCGATGATTACAAAAGAGCTATTGCTTGTTCGAGAAATCGTCATTTGGATTTGCATGATTCCAATGGTTTGTGAGTTTTGTTTTCTAAAAACTCTGGTTGATAAATAGATGATATTGTTAACATTTGGTCGCTTGGGTTTAGGCATTATCCCCTTGCCCTAAATGCAGCGCATTTAGCTACCTTGTTTTCAATTTTGGGTAAAAAATGTTTAGTGATTCTTAGCTTGTTGAAGCGGAATCTATTTGGTTTTTTGTGGTTTTAGCATTAAGTAAATTTGAAGTACTTAATTGTTTTCATTCACTTGGCTTTGTTTTTTGAGCTTTAATTGCTGTCTTTATTATATTGTGTAATGAGCTTGGAAAATGTATACAAGGTTTTTAATTTTTTTTGAAAAAATATTGACATTACTTTTTAAGATATAAATAACCAACTATGAAAGAGAATCATTCTAAACATAAAGGCGGAAGGAAATTTTGGTATCGCTTGCTGGCTTTCCTTCTTTTCTTTTTTATGCTTTGCTGGATTATTTGTCAACTAAATGTGCTTACGGAAAAGGTGGATGATAAGGTTTGTTGTGATACACCTTGTCCAAGTCAGATTAATGCTGTTTGTGTTGATACACTTATTACTACAAAAAGAGA
>CAYMSC010000257.1:0-8822 GCA_964392805.1 uncultured Saprospiraceae bacterium | reverse complement strand
CTATAAATAGACTATCGCAAATCTGACTTCTGACATCTAAAAAAAAGATTATGAAATTAGCACCATTCCACTTAGCATTTCCAGTTTACGACCTAAAAGCAACTCGCGATTTTTATGAAGGCTTATTAGGTTGTGGTGTTGGCAGAACCTCCGAACGATGGATAGATTTTAATTTTCATGGTTCTCAAATTTCTGCACACCTTGTGGATAACAAAGAAATAGAAGTGAATACCAACCATGTGGATGGAAAAGATGTGCCTGTCAAGCATTTTGGCGCAATCTTAGAAATGCCAGTCTGGGAGGCATTGGCAGAAAAATTGAAAGCTGCAAATATTGAGTTTATTATTGAACCCTATGTGCGTTTTAAAGGAGAAGTTGGAGAACAGGCAACCATGTTTTTTTTAGACCCTGCTGGAAATGCAGTTGAGTTTAAAGCATTCCAAAATTTTGACCAGATTTTTGCTACATAGTTCAGTTGACAGTAAGCGATTTGCCGTTTGTGCGTTTGCTTGATTGTCAAGCTAATGTACCGACGAAACTTGCCCTCGATTTTCTTTAATATTAAGACTAATACCATATCCATCAGGCTAAGGAAATAGTTACTGACAATCAGTCGTTTACGATTGCGTCGATATTTTAAGATTGCATCTTAAAATCAATATTTTTCACGTTTTCAACGTGTTTAGCTTTAAAAAATAGCTATTTCAAATCGTTAGCTTGATAGGTATGGACTAATACTACAACTGATTGTCCACTGTTATATACATTCTTTGCGTGCTTACCATCTTGTTAATAGTCTTTGCACTAATAGCCTTTACGACCTATACACTTAGACGTGCTTATCTGGACTTAAAGGCAGATTATACGCAACAGACAAAGATGGTGAAATTTGTTTTTTATACCTTGACCCTCTGGCTATTATTGACGGCAGCCTTGTCGATTGGCGGTTATTACATGAATTTTAAGTACTTTCCACCAAGGGTATTTGTCTTAGGTATTTTTCCTCCTTTGGTCTTAACTATTGTGCTTTGTTTTTCTAAAGCTTTTACTGAAATATTACAAAGAGTTCCTCCTGTTTGGTTAATTAAAATGCAGAGTTTTAGAATAGCAATGGAAGTCATGTTATGGGTAGCTTTTTTAGGCGACCTCCTTCCTTTTCAAATGACTTTTCAAGGATTCAATATGGACATTATTGCAGGTATTACGGCATTATTTGCAGGAAATATATTTTTTAGGAAAGGTCGATTTTTTAAAATTGAAACGGTTATCTGGAATATCTTTGGTATATTTTTGTTGATTAATATTGTATTTATTACCACTATTTCAACACCCGCACCTTTCAGAATTTTTATGAATGAACCTTCAAGTGCAATCATAGCTTCTTTTCCTTTTATCTGGATTCCAACATTTATTGTACCTTACGCTTTAGCACTACATATCTTTTCTATTCGACAGGTATTTATTAAAAATTTACAACCCTTTGAGGAATCGTAGTAATTTTTTGGACGACTAATTTATCTGCATAAATTATACGCTAAAAGAGATTAAAAATTCGTAACTCACATTTTTTAGCTACGGATTTTTATCGCTTTTTTATCTGACGCTCTAATTAAAGCTTACGGCTTGTTTGATAAATCAATATACATTTTGAAATTTTTATTTCCCTTTTTATTAGTTATAAGTTTTTCAAACTTATTGGCTCAACAATCTGATAGTCTACAACACTTTAAACTACTTTTTGTAGGGGATATCATGCAGCATGACCCTCAATTAGAAGCTGCTGAAATTATTCCTAATATTGCTTATAATTATGAATCCAGCTTTAAATACGTCAAGCCAATTATTGAAAAAGCAGATTTAGCGGTGGGCAATTTAGAGCTTACTTTGCCCGGTCAGCCACCCTATCGAGGCTACCCGCAATTTAGAGCGCATGATGACTTAGCAGCAGGCTTGAAAGCAGCAGGTTTTGATGTAATGATGACTGCCAATAATCATGCACATGATGCAGGAAAAAGAGGGCTTATCAGCACAATAAAGACCTTAAAAAATAATGGGTTTTACCAGACGGGGTCTTTTAAAAACCAAAAAGAGCGAAGTTTGTTTTATCCATTAATGGTCTACAAAAATAATTTTCGCCTTGCCTTTTTAAATTATACTTATGGTATTAATGGCGTGAAAGCTGTACTACCACCAACAACCGTTAACCTTATTGATACAACGGTTATCAAAAAAGATTTAGCACTGACACAATTAATCAATCCGGACTTTGTCATTGTATTTTTGCACTGGGGAACAGAATATCATTTGCAGGAAAGTAAGCAACAGCACGAATTGGCAACTTGGCTATTTAAAAATGGTGCAGATTTAGTTGTCGGGGCGCATCCACACGTTGTACAACCCATTAAATGGGTAGATACTCCATCGGAAACAGAACAGCATTTAGCGGTGTATTCTATGGGCAATTTTATTTCTGGCCAAACTACCTTAAACACCAATGGCGGAATTATGGTAGAAGTGGAATTAGTGAAAAATAAGAGGACGAATAAGACGAGGATTGCTAATCATCACTATATTCCTATTTGGCGATATATTCAAAAGGTTAAAAAGGACAACTATAATTTTTATGTCATACCCGTATCCGCTTTTGAAAATGGGCATGAATACCGATTAAAAATGCTGCCTGAAGATCAAGTAGAGATGTACGATTTTACAAGAAATATGCGTCAACATTTAGGGAAATCTGATGGGGTAGAGCGAGTACTTGAATTGGACGAGATTATTAAGGATTAAGGTTGTTTGATGGTTTGATGGTTAAATTGTTGTGTGTCAATGTCATACAACAACAATCAAGCAATCTAGCTTACTACTGGACAAAAGAGGTCAGAGGTCAGACCATGAGATGAAGGAATGATAATTACTGAACCGCTTGGATGAAGGAGTGAAAGCTCCTGAACCGTGAAACGGGTGGGGTGGCTAAGAGGGCATAATTCCGAACCCGAAGGGATGGGCAGGACTGTTAAGTTCTGTTTCACAAGAGGTGAAATGTTAAAGTTTATTCCTAAGATTTTGGTTTGCACGGCGCAATTCCCCCTTCAAAAGGGGAGAAATTCCATGCAAATCACCAAATTTTGTGCAAAAAATAAATGCTTTAAAATTTAGAAAAACAGAACTTAACAGCCCTGCGAAGGGATGGGGGCTACATTTTTCTGTCAGAGGTCAGATTTTAAAAATGCAAGCCACTGACAATCAGTGTTTTAATCCTATGTTGTCTGACTTCTGACAGTCCCGATGAAAAATCGGGACGGTCTGACTTCTGACTTCTAAATTAATTTTCACAAATTTATCCCGTTTCTAGTATAGTAATAATTTGGAATAAAGGACTTTTTACACAAGTCCTCAAATAATTCAATCCTTATTTCAAAGCTTGCGCCCAATCTGCAATCAAATCTTCCACATTTTCCAATCCAACTGAAATACGCAATAAATTATCAGGTGTAGGACTATCTGGCCCTTCAATAGATTTTCGGTGTTCGACCAAACTTTCTACTCCTCCTAAGCTGGTAGCGGTAGTAAATAATTTTAATCGACCTGTCAATTTCATCGCATTTTTGGCACTCCCTTTCACTTGTATAGAAAGCATCGCTCCAAAGCCACCATTCATTTGTTTTTTTGCGACTTTATAATGAGGATGACTTTTTAAACCGGGATAATTGACTCGTTCAATTTTTGGATGCTTTTCTAAAAAAGTAGCCAATTTTGCCGCATTTTTTGTTTGTTGTAAGACTCGGACGTGCAAGGTTTTGATACCTCTAGTGACTAACCAACATTCAAAAGGGGAAGGTACGCCACCTGTCAACGTTTGGATATGCTTGATTTGTTCTGCTAAAGCTCCGTTCTTTTTTAAGATTAAGCAGCCACCTAAAACATCACTATGTCCACCAAAATATTTGGAAGTAGAGTGCATAGAAACATCCGCACCATGTTCTAGCGGTCGTTGTAGTACAGGACTAGGCCAAGTATTATCAACGGCACAAATAGCCCCTACTTTATGCGCCATTTTTGAAATTTTGGCAATATCACTCACATTTAATAGTGGATTAGATGGCGTTTCTAGCCAAACCAATGCCGTATTCTTTTTAATGCCTTTTTTTACTGCTTTTAAATCAGACATAATCACCGTTTCTACTTCGATACCTTTATCAACAAAAAGGGTTTCTGCCATGACTTTAGTCGCATAATAAACATCATGTGGTAAAAGTAGATGGTCGCCAGGCTTCAAGGTATTGAAGAGTGCTGTGATAGCTGCCATCCCAGAGGAAAAGGCAAATCCTACCTTTCCTTTTTCTAATACCGCTAAGCTATTTTCTAATAATTGTCTATTGGGATTTTCCGCTCTCGAATAGACAAATCCACTTTTATAAGAACCATCTACTTCTCGTTCAAAAGTAGTAGATAAATTAATCGGTGTGGCTACTGCTCCCGTTGTTTTATCTGGAATTTGGGTACTTTGGATAGCAAGGGTCTCGAACTTTAATTTTTTTGACATAGGTTGGTAATTAGTCATTAGTGAGTTTAAGAGGGTAATTTAGTAATCACTGGCAAACGGCTACAGACTAATTTTACTCTTTTACAAAAAGGAATTGCACTGATTTTGGTGAAAAATGCACATTTTTTACATCAGTCGGCTGTTGCGTTAAAAGTATTGGAGCCGTATTATTGGATTGATTAATAGGCACTCCTTTCAAATCCACTTCTAAGTGAAAATCTTTTGCAGAAATACTATCATATCTACTTAAACCAACTACAAAATTGGTCTTTATTTTATTGGGAAATACTTTCAAACTGTCTGGTGCGCCTTTGACCATGACGGGAATAAATATTGACTTTTCAGTAAATTGCTCTACGGGTATCTCTACTCGCACAATAGACGAAGACAGTTTTATTTGAGGTACATTATTAGGTTGTAAGGAAACTGGACTGGAAATATTGTTTTTTATATTCTTATGTGATAATAGTAGTGTTGACCAACTGTTGTACGTTTCTAAAATTGAATTGGGACCACTTAAAATGATACTATCAGGTATTATTTGTATAGCCGACTTCAGTTGATGTTCAGGAGCAAAACTCAATTGTTGTTCTAAAATGATGGGAATCTTTTTAGTTGAACTTTTACCTAATTCAATGGAAATAAAATCGAAGCTCATGTCCTCAACCGTAATATTGGAAGATTTGACATTATCTACCATTCTACTTTTTAGCTTATTATTGGGGATATTTTGTGAAATGGTATTTGTTAAATTAAAATTAATTGTACTATCTCGTCGACCAAAATAATCATACATTAAATCCCATCCTCTTCCTTCAAGTGTAACTTGTACTTGGTCGGGCGGAATGGTGACAAAAGACATATCTTTGGGCAGCGTATAGGTAATATTTACATGCCGATTTGCTCGATGATTTTGAGATAATTTGACCAATAACCAAAATAGCAAAGAGATACCCATACTGATAAGGAGAATACCCCTATCCGTTTTGAAGAATGCCCGTATGGCTTCTCGATCAATGTCTATTTTTGGTAATTTATATGGCACGTTTGTAGTTAAACATCATCGTCAAACTATGAACTATAAATGATGAACGATGAATTCAATAAATAGTAAAATGTATTAAAATTCGGTTTGTAGATTATTATACATTTATTTTATTTTATTTTATTTTATTTTATTTTATTTGTATTTCATAGTTCATCGTTTGGGGAACCTATTAAAGCTTGATTATTCTTAATCAACAAATAACTCCATAGCGATTCTATCTGCTAATAGCTTTCCCTTATCCGTTAAGGTAAAAATATTATTTTTTTGTTGAATCAATTGATTCCTTATATAGCTTTTACTAATTTTTTCAAAATGGTGTTTAAATGAAGCTCCCCAAGTTGCGATTTTTGCCAAATCACATCCCCATTTTGTCCGTAATGCAGTTAAAATATACTCATTGTATTGCTGCTCTTTACTTAACGTTTCTACTTCAAAAGCGATTTCTTGTGTTGATAAAACTTTGATGTATTTAGCATTATTAGCTATATTCCACTGACGACTTTTCCCATTGAAAGAATGGGCAGAAGGACCAATTCCCAAATAGTTAGCTCCTAACCAATAATTGGAATTATGACGAGCATGCCAGTCTGGTTTAGCAAAATTAGAGATTTCGTAATGTTCATAACCTGCTGACTTTAAAGTGGTCATCAGGACTTCAAATTGATGAGCCGCTTTTTCTTCGTCTACTGGTTCCGCTTTTCCTTTTTTGACAAAATGGTCTAATGCTGTATTGGGTTCTACCGTCATACAGTAGCAAGAAATATGTGGAATATCAAAATCGAGTGCCGTTTGGATATTTTGTTGCCAGGCTTCATTGGAGGTGGTCGGTGTACCGTAAATTAAATCAATGGTCAAATTTGTAAAACCTATATCTTGGGCATTTTGAATACAATTTTTTGCTTCTGTTGCATTATGCGCCCGATTCATAAAGGTCAAATCTTTTTCAAAAAAAGACTGAATGCCAATACTTAATCTATTGATTGGCGTATTTTTTAATTCATTTAATTTTTGAATAGATAAGTCATCTGGATTGGCTTCCAAGGTAATTTCTGCATTGGCCGCAATGAGGTGTAATTGATTTATTTTTTCAAAAATGCTTAGTAAATCTTGCTGGGTTAATAAAGAAGGAGTGCCACCGCCAAAATAAATACTGTCTAGTGTTGCGCCTTGCAAATAGTCTTTTTGCAATTCCAATTCTTGTAAAATAGCTTCAACCATTCCATCTTTCTGTTTTAGAGAAGTAGAAAAATGAAAATTGCAATAATGACAAGCTTGCTTGCAAAAAGGAATATGTAGATAAAGTCCAGCCAATTTTTTAAAGGATTATTAGAGCGTCAGATAAAAAAGTGATAATTATTCTCCTATGAAAAATCGGAGCAAGTTGTGTTCTTTTAGTATTTTTTCAAAATTTCTTAATAATTCGTGGTAATAATTTCTCCCACTGATTATTAAAGGAACACGGATGTTAGACATTAGGAGGAAATGAATTTAATTTTTCTACTATCAATTTTTAATTTGGGTAGGTTATTTATTACCTACTCCCTTACCTAATTTAGTATTGAGATAATGAAAACTTTCAAACTACTTCATCGAAACTTTTACAAAAACAGGTAAATGGTCAGAAGGGTAGCGACAATCTTTTGAATCACTCAAAGCTGCATATTTTAAGACTTTCAACTGCGTATCGTCCACAAAGATATAATCAATCCTTCGGGTTAACGGCTCATGAAATTTGAAACCATTAAAAGTGCCTTCATTACCAAAAGGGGTGTTTTCGCTAACTTTTTGACAATCGGCTAATTGATTGGTCAAAAGATTGTAAATAGGGTCTGTTGGTGCTACATTAAAATCGCCCATAAGCACGATTGGATAATTTTGCGTATTGATATTTTTCGCTTTTTCCAAAATCAACTTGGTGGCGTTGGCCCTTGCTACTTTTCCAATATGGTCAAAATGAGTATTAAAGACCCAATATTTTTGCTTCGTTTTATTATTTTCAATTAAGATATAAGTACAGGTTCGATTGCATACCGCATCCCAACCTAAACCAACGGTATCAGGGGTTGGAGACAACCAAAAAGTACCCTCTTTTAATAATTTGAATTTACTTTGATTATAAAAAATGGCCGTATATTCCCCTTTATATTTTCCATCGTCTCTACCGATGCCGACATATTTATAATTTGCCAAACCTGCTTCTAAATAATCTAATTGATGCTTTAAACCTTCTTGTGTGCCCATCACATCTGGTTCATAAAACTGTACTTGATTGAGCAAAAATGCTTTTCGATGCGTCCACGCATTCATCAAATCTCGGTCTGTATCATAGCGAATATTATAACTCATCAAAGTCATAGACTGCGCTAAAAGCATCATTTTTAAGCTAAAAAAGCATAGAAATCCAATAATTTTTTTCATTAGACATTATTTAACAAAGCACTTAGTTACTAAAAGCTCCTTCAAAAGTCTAACTTTATGAAGCATTAATCTAATTAATATGCCTTTTTTTTGAAATTGAGGTATCTTTATATTGATTAAAAATTATTAGTCGTTATAACTATAGCGTCAAGTGCTGCTTGGCGAAAAATAGAAAATAATACCAAGCAGAGCTTGGCACTACAAAAAATAATAATATGAAGAAGCTAATAGAAAAATATAAAAAGCGCTTTTCTGAAGCCAAAATGTGGAGCAAGATTAAAGGCTATGCACAGCAAGCAGGGCTGAAAGTAGTTTATTCTGCTTTATTGCTCTTTTATGCCTACAAACGGGAAGACACCCCTGCATGGGCGAAACGAGTTATTTTTGGAGTGCTTGGTTATTTTATAGCCCCTATTGATGCGATTCCAGATTTAACGCCATTGATTGGTTATACCGATGATATTGGTATTTTGAGTTTTGGTCTAGTGACCATTGCTTGCTATGTCAATGATGAGGTGAAGAAGAATGCACGTACCCAATTGTCGAAGTGGTTTGGAGATTATGATGAGGATGAGTTGCGAGATGTAGATGAGCAGTTGTAGATATTATATAATATAGCTGAAAAATCCGTAGCACATTATTTTGTACTACGGATTTTTTATTTGAAATTCTTTAATCATATTCTCTTAACTCCTCTAAATTTTTTTGTAATCGTTTGATTTCGATATTACTTTTCGCTTTTTGATATTTAACACTACTTTTTGCCATAAAGAAACCTAAAATAAGTGGAATTAGAACAAATGATATTTT
>CAYMSC010000256.1:0-8831 GCA_964392805.1 uncultured Saprospiraceae bacterium | reverse complement strand
AAAGTCCTAAAATGACCAAGGCTATGATTTTGGACCATTGTGGGCAACATGTGGAAGTTGCTAAGTAATATTAAATTATTGATTATTAGTCGATTAAGTTTAAATGAGATAAGTTCTCAATGGATGTAACTGGTAGCACAAACTTTAGTTTGTTTGGGACGCTGACCTTTAGGTTAGCAATTATCAAACAGGTCTAAAGGCGTTGTAATCAACTAATAATTAATCAACTAATCAACCTTTTACAGTATAGCTTATTTTTGCCCAACACCATTATCTTTTCATAAAGTCAAACAAATATGAACAAAACGGAAAAACCAACCACCAAACCTATTAGTCCTAAGAAAAAATTTGTCCTAAGTATTTTGGATTTAGCTAAAAATGACTCAGAAATTGGGGCATTACAACCGAATCCCGAATTGCGAAAAGCAGCGATTGTTCCAGACATGACTTTGGACCGAATGATTGCCATCTATTTGGACGGATATGGAGACCGACGAGCGGTAGCAGAGCGGAGTTATGAAATGGAAACATTGGAAAGTGGTAAAAAGACAAGAAAATATTTGCCGAGTTATACGGCAATTTCCTATAAAGAATTGAGCTCTCGGATTAAAGCCGTAGCAAATGCTTGGCGGCATCATCCTAATTTTTCTATTCAACCAGAAGAATTTGTTGCTATTATTGGCTTCACTAGCATTGATTTTGCTGTATTGGATTATGCTTGTGCCTTTGCACATACGGTGACCATTCCGATGCAAAGCAGTACTTCTGGTGCGGATTTAAGTGAGATATTTGGAAATACTGAACCTGCCGCCCTAGCGGCTAGTATCAACGATTTGGTACTGGCTGCCAAACATGCCACCCAGCAACCTTCTATCCGTAGTTTGATTGCTTTTGACTATGAAGAAAAGGCGGATAAGGAACGAGCGCAATTTGAGAGGGCAAAAAAAATACTCTTAGATGCAGGTGGACAAACACAATTAATCTCCTTAAAGGAATTGATAGCTTACGGGGTTAAACATGATTTTTCTTTTTTGCCTCCCCATAAAGATGGCGGCGACCGAATGACAGGGATTATCCATTCTTCGGGTAGTACAGGTAAGCCAAAAGGGGCGATTATGCCCGAAAGAGCGATTATACACACTTGGTTAGGCAAAGCTACGCAAGTTCCGAAAGTGACCTTGATGTTTGCACCACAGAATCATATTATGGGGCGAAACGCTTTAATTAATACCTTGAATAATGGTGGAACAGCTTACTTTACCCTCAAGCCCGATATGTCTACCCTTTTTGAAGATATTCGATTGGCTCGACCTACTTTTTTAACTTTCTTTCCTAGAGCTTTTGAATTAATTTATCAAGATTATCAAAATGAGGTAGCACGGCGAATGAGAGCGGGCGAAACGGATAAGAAAGCCGTGCAAAAGGCGGTCAGGGCGGAAATGAAGTATACTTATTTGGGAGATAGATTACGAGGTGGAGTCGTTGGGTCTGCACCAACTTCTCCAGCGGTTAGAGATTTCATCCGAGATTGTTTTGATATTTTATTAATGGATGGCTATGGCAATACCGAGTCTGGTACAGGGTCCGTTACCATTGATGGTATTATTGACCGAACGACGGTATTGGACTATAAATTAACCGATGTACCAGAATTGGGCTATTACACAACGGATAAACCTTTCCCAAGAGGAGAACTATGTATCAAAAGTAAGTGGGGCATCACGGGTTATTATAAACAACCCGAAGCGACCAAAGGACTATTTGATGAAGAGGGATTTTCATTGACAGGTGATATTGTGGAGGAAAGAAAACCAGACCACTTGGTAGTGATTGACAGACGAAAAGATGTACTCAAATTATCCCAAGGAGAATATGTTGCCGTCGGTACGTTAGGGACCGTATTTGAAGCAGAAAGTGCTGTTATAAAACAAATTTATATCTACGGAAATTCATTGCGAGCCTATCTATTAGCCGTGATTGTTCCAGAAATGAAGGTGGTCGAAAGTATGCTTTCTAAATCCAATACTACCGCTATATCTGACAATCAGCTCAAAGGATTAATTCGAGAAGAATTACAAAAAGTCGCACAAAAAGAAGGGCTTAAAAGCTTTGAAGTGCCTAGAGATTTTATTGTAGAATCGGAACATTTTAGTCAAAAAAATGGTCTATTATCAAGTGTAAGAAAACGATTGAGGCCTGCGCTTAAAAAGAAGTATGCGCCCCAATTAGAAGCTTTATATGCTGTTCATGAACAGGGCAATGAAGCCGAGTTATTAGCACTCAAAGACCCCAATTCTTCCTTGACGGTTTTGGAAAGGTTGGTCAAATTATTAGAAGCCAATTTGGGTATCAAAGGAATAGATTTAACAAAGAAAAGAACTTTTGCAGAATTAGGTGGAGATTCCTTAGAAGCCGTCATGTTTTCTAATATTATTGATGAATTTTTTGAAGTCAATATTCCTGCAAATACGCTTTTAAGTCCAACTGGACATCCACAACATTGGGCCACACTTATCGAAAAAGCCCAAGGTCAAAGTGAATCCAATCAACCTAGTTTTAAAACGATTCATGGCAAAAATGCAAAATTGGCTTACGCCAAAGATTTACAATTGGCTCGTTTTTTAGGGCAGGATATTATTGCTAATGCCACCACTTTAGCAGGAATCAGAGAAGTGCCAAATACGGTATTATTAACAGGTGCTAATGGTTTCCTTGGACATATTTTATGCTTAACCTGGTTGGAAAGAGTCGCTAAAACCAATGGCAAAGTTATCTGCATTATCCGTGCTGCTGATGACCAAGCGGCTCGACAACGATTGGATAAAGCCTTTCATGGCAAAGATGCCAAAATGGAGGCGCTTTATACCCAATTATCCGCCCATCATTTAGAAGTTTTTGCCGGAGATATTGCCGAAACAAATTTTGGTTTAAGTTCAGCAATTTTCCAACGTTTATCAAGCGAAGTGGATAGAATTTGTCACCCAGCAGCTTTGGTTAATCACCGTTTTGAATATGCTCATTTATTCGGACCAAATGTTATTGGAACGGGGGAGGTTATTCGCTTGGCGATTACCCATCATAAAAAGCCGATTGATTTTATTTCTTCTGTTGCCGTAGAAAGATATTTAGAGACCAGCCAAATAAATAATGAGGCTTCTCCCCTATTAGCACAAGTGAAATTGAGCAGTCGTTATGCGGCTGGTTATGGTATTAGTAAATGGGCTGCGGAGCATTTATTAAAAAACGCAAGTGAAACATTTGATATACCCGTCAATATTTTTAGAAGTGATATGATATTGGCTCATCAAGCCTACAAAGGGCAAATTAATAGTGCAGATATGCTCACCCGTTTACTATTTAGTATTATCACAACTAGTCTAGCACCCGTTTCTTTTTATCAAAAAAATAAAGATGGGCAAATTTCCAAAGCTCATTATGACGGTGTTCCAGTAGATGTAATAGCGAAAGCCGTAGTAGAAGTTTGTGATACTCAACAAACTGGTTTACAAGTTTTTAATGTCCAGAATTACCACCAAACCGATGGCGTTTCCTTAGATAGTTTTGTAGACTGGATAATTTCGGCTGGTTATAAAGTGCAGCGCCTGGAGAACCACAAAAAATGGTTTGAAAGAATGCAAGATAAACTCAATACTTTGCCTGACAAACAAAAACAACAATCCGCTTTGGATATTTTAGTGGCATATAGTCGCCCTTATCCACCCGCATCAAATCCTGCTGGATGTGATAATTTTAAGGGATTAATCCAAACGGTAAATGCAGGGGCAGACATTCCGCATTTATCGGAGGCCTATATTCATAAGTGTTTAGCCGATATGCGATTATTGGGGATATTAGATTAGGAAAGATTAAAATATCGAGTCTTTGAAATATCTAAACTTGATTTGTCATATTTCTCAACAATTTCTTGTTCGCCACGAGTGATAATTGGATTAATACCAAATTTGGATTGGATGATGCCATCTACTACTTTTCCAGAATGGATAAGCACATTTTGGAAGTTATAATACATGCAAATTCCGCCCTCTTTGAGGGTAGATTTTGTACAAGGTGTATAATTATTTTCTGAAATTAATAGATCTAATGTCTCTTGATTGAGGATAAACCAATATTTGCTATTTAGAAAAGTGAAGCCGTGACAGTTGAACTCATTATTATAATTTAAATTAGCGACAACTTTTTCTGTTGAAGCTAAATCCAATCTTCTACCGTCCAAATCAAAGACAAGAGGAAAAGTAGTTTGCCCTTCTAACTTTTTGAGTGCAACGATATTTGTTCCTTTTTTGGTGTAAACAAAGCACTCTTCAAAACCTGTGATAAAAGATACTTTTACCCATGATTTCTTGTTAGTGTCAAAGAAATTGTAATAATAACGTTCCGTGATTTCGTATAAACTTACTTGACCGGTTTCAAACGATTCAATGATATTACCAATACTTTTCAAAACTAAAAAATTGATATTAATAATAAATTTGAAGCACAAATTTATTATTTCACTATAAAAAAAAACAGGTTACTACTCAATTTTTTTATTTTTTTAACAATTTCCGCAAAGAGTACTTATTATTTCCCTACTTTCGTCAAGCATAATAACTAGAGAACTTGATAAAATAAATTTACATTTTTGTCGAAAGATTAGTGTAAGTTAAACATAGGTAGGTAAAAGAGTATAAGCGGGTGGCATTTGTGCCGTAGGTACAAAACATGGCGTTCAAACCCACATTTCGTACCTACGGCACGTTCAGTAGATAGTCCTATTGATATTGAGAACTTACTTTATTTTTGACGATATTCATCATTCAAAATTGGCGAAAATATTATCAAACATGACTAATAAAAAAATACATAGCTTTTCTAATGATATATTAGCCGATTTAGACGGTGTTGGTCTTGCTACTTTAATTAAAAATAAAGCAGTTAGCCCCACAGAAGTAGTTGAAGCAACGATTGAACGTGCCAAAAAAGTAGAACCTCAACTTAATGCCATTGTTACGGATTGTTTTGAAAAGGGCTTGGCTGCTGCCAAACAACCTTTATCGGGATTTTTTGCTGGCGTCCCTACTTTTATCAAAGATTTGACACATATTGAAGGCATGCCTACTTATTTTGGTACGGAAGCTTTAGCCAATGTAGCCCCGTCTACAAAAACAGACCCAATCGCTCAACAAATTTTCGACCAAGGTTTTATTCATTTAGGAAATAGCTCCTTACCTGAATTTGGGTTTACTTGTTCTACTGAATTTCCAAACTCCGACCCGACTTGTAATCCTTGGAATCTTAATCATTCCGTCGGTGGTTCTTCTGGTGGTGCAGCAGCATTGGTCGCTGCGGGCGTGGTACCTATCGCACATACAGCGGATGGTGGTGGTTCGACTCGTATTCCTGCGGCTTCTTGTGGATTGGTCGGATTGAAAGGAAGTAGAGGTCGTTTATTAAAATCTAGTGCCTTTGAAAAAGGAGCGGTTGATATAGCTATTGACGGAGTTGTGACCCGTTCGGTAAGAGATACTGCCTATTTTTATGCGGAAGCAGAGAAATATTATCACAATCCTAAACTGAAAAAAATAGGACTTGTCGAAGGTGCCTCTAAACGAAAATTCACCATCGGTTTTATTAGTGATGGCTCTAATGGAAATAAAGCCAATGAAAAAATTAAACAGGAATTAGACCAGACTATCCAACTTTTAGAATCGCTTGGGCATACCGTCAAACCTATTAAATTACCATTCACCAACCAATTGGCTGAGGATTTTGCTGTTATTTGGGGATTGGGCGGCTTCTTTTTAAATCATTTTGGGAAACAATTAGCAGACCCCACTTTTGATTCCAATAAATTGACCAATTTAACGAAAGGCTTGTCCTCTTATTTGGCTAAACGATTCCATAAAATTCCATTTTCGGTTTATAGACTGCGTAAAACTTATAGGACTTATGAAAAAATGTTTAAGGACTTGGATATTGATTTTGTCTTGTCTCCTACCCTATCCCATGAAACACCTGAATTGGGTTATTTAAGCATGAACCTTTCTTTTGAAGACCATTTCAATCGTATGAAAAAATGGGCTTGTTTTACCCCTTTCACGAATGCTACGGGTGGCCCTTCGATTTCTTTGCCCCTGGCTCATGATGCTACGCTCGACCTGCCCATTGGGATGATGCTATGGGCAAATCACGGTGAAGAGGCTTTGTTGTTGGATATTTCTTATCAGTTGGAAGCGGCGAAGCCTTGGCGGAAGATTACGGATTAAACCATTTGCTTCCTACGCCGTCTTCTCAAAAATAGTCCAACGAATAATACACCCAAAATTATCAACCACGGAGTCGCCAATTCTATCAAATGTACTTTAAATTTTCGTTGAATTTCCAACATCACGCTATAATTAGGCGGCATTTCGAGTACGCCCATTTTTGTGGCATATTGCTGATATGCTTTCCTCATATCGTCAAATAAAGGAACATCACTTTTTGCTAAATCTTGCATTTCTCCAGGGTCATTTTGTAGATTGTATAATCGCCAAACATTATCTCCATACGGAGGGCCATTTCGCACTAATTTATGTGTTCCTTTATACAAAGCAGCATGACCTGCCACTTCGATACCAACGGCTTCATTGGGTTGATAAACTCGATTGGTATCTCCATTAATTACATTGTATAGACTTCTACCCGTAAACTCCCTATTATCTGATGCAACTCCTGCGATATCCAAAATAGTAGGGGTCACATCCGTCACAAAAGATAAGGCATTTTTTTGTTGACCTTGTGGTAAATTAACGCCTGAAACAATCAATGGCACTCGAACACCGCCTTCTCCTGCATAAAACTTAAAGTAAGAACTTGGTCCAGCTGCTGCACTGGCAAATTGAGGTCCGATGAAATTCCAAGACCCTTTTTGTCCAAGGCTTTCATATTCCCTGTGGTAACCCGCAGATTTCATCCAAAGGCCCATTCCTGCTACTAACGACGGGTCGCTTGCTTCTGGTCCATTATCGGAAGTTATCACAAAAACCGTATTTTCTAATTGCCCTTTTTTTGCTAAAAAGTCCATGTAGCGTCCAATATGAAAATCCATTGCTTCTAACATAGCTGCATTCACTGCCATTGCCTTGGCTTTTAGTTTTTTGTTGTCTGCTGATTCTGCTTCCCATCGAGTCAACTGAGGTAGCATTGCGCCCATTTCCACATCAGCAGGTATTAAGCCCAATGCTTTGGCTTTTTCAAAACGTTCCTTTTTCAATTCATCCCATCCTTTTTCATACACGCTTTCGTATTTGTCAATAAATGCTTTAGGTGCTTGCACTGGAATATGAATAGCTTGGAAGGCTAGATAGGCAAAAAAGGGATTTGTATTATCCGTATCTTCTTCCATAAATTGCATCATTTTGTCCACCAAATTTCGAGAAGAATAAAAATCTTTTGGCAAATCTATCGGTTGCCCGTCTTCATACCACGGCGGTTTAGATTGAGTTGGCAAATAGGCTTTATGCTCATAGTTATCCGCCCCCGAAGCATCCAAAATAAAACTCCTATCAAAGCCTCTTTTGGTTGGTAAAGTCTTTTCCGTATGTCCCAAATGCCATTTTCCTGTTATAAAAGTGCTATACCCTCCTTGTTTGAGTCGAGTAGCTACGGTTTGTACTTTATTGTTTAAAATACCTTCATATCCAGGCTCGTCAACTTGTTCTGGCGGTAGGAATAAAGGTAAATTTGGTACGCCTGTTAAATGGCTATCATAACCTGTTAGCAGCATCGCTCTCGAAGGCGCGCAGGATGGCGAGGTATGATAATTGGTAAACATGGTACCGCTTTTCGCTAATTTATCAATATTAGGGGTGGCGGCTTCTCCACCATATGCACCAAAATCCATTAATGCTGCGTCATCGACTAAAATCAAGACAATATTGGGTTGGGGGGAGATGGTATCGGCAAATGCTTGATGCGGAATTGTCAAAAGAAATAGACCATATAAAAGAGAAAAAGAAAGTAGGTTTTTCATATTTTTTATTTCGCTTTGTTCTAAGAATTAAAAACTACGGATAATTCGGTATTAGCTTTTTTTTGTACTAAAAATTGATGTTATTCTAGTGTTTTCTTTCTTTGGAGAAAGAGGGGATTGGTTCTGAAAATTTTAATCTCAACCTCAAATTCAATCTCAAATTCAATCTCAAAATCAATCTCAAAATCAAATTAGCCAAATTTTCAAATTCCAATTACACCCTTTTGTTTTTGAAATTGAAGTTGATTTTGTTGTTGAAGTTTAATTTTTTCTCTTTTCTCTAATCTGCACTCGATTCTGAAGAGTTACGGGCAAATTTAATATAATAACTTTGAGAAATAAGTAATTGGACAAAATTATCATCTATCATTGATTATTGATTCTAAATTAGGTTGTCTCATAAGTCGTTTTTTGAAAAAGGTCACCAAATAAAATTCTAGGCCTTCCTTTTTGCATAGATTTTTCCCCCTTTGGAGGCGCTAAGCTTTCTTCGAGAAAGAAAATGACAAGCCTATAGAAGGAGGATTTCGATATTTTATTCGGTTTTAAAAATTCATTTTTACTTATGAGACAGCCCCATCTTGGATGAAATTTGATGGGCGCAATTGGGATTTGTCCCTTTTAACTAGTGCCGTTCCATACGGACACGGTAGGGACTTGGGGACAAATCCCAATTACGCCCAAATTTGATTGAGATTTTTTATAATTTAAATCTGCTCAATTACTTATAACTGATGTTACGCACAAGCACCAAAGGTGCGACATATATTAACATGGGGCGAAGCCCTATGGAATAGGAATGCTGTTGAAACGCTAG
>CAYMSC010000255.1:0-8842 GCA_964392805.1 uncultured Saprospiraceae bacterium | reverse complement strand
TAATTTGTCTAATTCATTACTATTCAACTAAAGAACTTTGAAAAAATACTAACGACTATACACTATATTCAATAACATTAATAACCTAACCAAACTAATTTTAAATGGCTAAGAAAGAACCTAATTTTTTAGGAAGTGTCCAGCAGTACTTTGATAAAGCTGCTCCACACACAGGATTACACCAAGGTCTTTTAGAACAAATTCGACACTGTAATGCAATTTACAAAATGAATTTTCCCGTAAAATTTGGAAAAGAATATCGCATTATAGAGGCATACCGTGTTCAACATTCCCATCATAGAACGCCAACAAAAGGTGGTATTCGATATAGTAACCACGTTAACCAAGAAGAAGTCATGGCATTGGCTACTTTAATGAGTTATAAGTGTGCAATTGTCGATGTTCCATTTGGGGGAGCAAAAGGTGGGGTAAAAATTAACCCTTGGGAATTAACGCCTTTTCAAAGAGAAAAAGTTACTCGTCGATACACGATGGAGTTGATTAATCGAAATTTTATTGGTCCATCTATTGATGTTCCTGCTCCTGATTATGGAACGGGCGGACAAGAAATGGCTTGGATTTATGATACCTATCGAACCTTCAAAGGCGATGATATTGATGCAGCTGGTTGCGTTACTGGAAAACCTGCTAATTTGAATGGAATTAAAGGGAGAGTTGAAGCTACGGGTCGAGGGGTCTTTTACGGCATTCGTTCGGTTGTTGACCAAGCTAAAGATATGAAAAAAATTGGCTTGACAGCAGGTATTGCTGGAAAGAAAATGATTATTCAAGGTTTGGGTAATGTAGGTTCTTTTACGGCAAAAATATCTCAGGATGAAGGAGATGCTTTGATTGTAGGGGTGACAGAAGTCGAAGGAGCTATTTACAATCCAAAAGGCATGGATATTCATGAAATCCTCGCTTATCGTAAGGAACATGGCTCTTTCATTGGATTCCCAGGAGCTACTAAAGAATTACCACAAAAAGACCGTTGGAAAGGCTTAGATTTTGAATGTGATATATTAGTACCTGCTGCATTGGAAAATCAAATTACGGTAGAGAATGCTCACAGAATTAAAGCAAAAATTGTAGCAGAAGCTGCCAATGGTCCTATTACGGCAGATGGTGAAAAAATATTACTTGATAAAGGGGTCATCATCATTCCTGATTTATTCTTAAATGCAGGAGGGGTAACCGTTTCTTATTTTGAATGGTTGAAAAATTTATCGCATATGCGTTTTGGTAGAATGGACAAACGTTTTAACCAAAATACCTATATGAATTTGATAAATAAAGTGGAAGAAATGACGGGTAAAACAGTTGGTGCTCAAGAAAAAATCTTCTTAACAAAAGGAGGAGACGAGATTGATTTAGTCCGTTCTGGGTTGGAAGAAACCATGATTACGGCTTATGACCAAATCCGTGAAATCATGCAAAAGAAGAAAAAAGTCACCGATTTAAGGACTGCTGCTTTCACCAATGCCATTCAAAAAATGGGTAGCGATTATTTGGCTATGGGTATTTTCCCATAACAAATAATTCCCTATAAAAATACCATGTCATCGCCAAACGATGAAATGCCAATTCGACGAAGTCAATGATGAACTATAAACGATGAATTGTAAAAAACTAAAATATATAACGGTCTTTCAGATATCATATATTTTAAATTTTACGAATTCATCGTTCATAGTTTGGCGATGATATTGAAAATAAGTAGTGTAACATCCTCTTCGAGGCTCATAAACTGCGTTTATTCCTATTTCAAAATTCCTTAAAATATAACGGGGCTGCTTTTTGGTTGCCCCATTTTTTTGTATCAACAAAACTCGTCTTCAATTCATCGGGATTCATTCGTCATTCGTCATTTGTCATTTATAACTCATCATCACTCCAACATAGTCATCGCTTTTGCCACCTCTTCTACAGGAAATTTACAGACCTTATTTTGGCAAACATAAATCATCGTTGCTCCTTCTTGTAATTTACTTTGTAATAATTCTAAGGAACCTTCCGTCGCACCACCGAGCAAGATAGCATTTGGTAAATAGGCATCATTCCATTCTTTTTGCAAGGCCGCATAATTCTCTCCAACAATGGCTACTTCGTAAGGAGGATGCACCATCATACTGTATAAAGCACACCAATTGGAATAAAAATTAGGTTCATCGCTTTCTACCACTCTTTGCGACATATTGTGCATCATTTGTTTGGATTTGGTTATAAAATCTTGGTCATAAAAATACAAACCTAACAAATATAAATCTTTGGCAATCACCGAATTAGAAGCTGGAATGACATTATCACTTGTCTCCATTTTTCTAGCAATCAATGGCGGATCCAAATTAGAGGTATAATTATACATTCCCGATTCAGTATCAAAAAAATGAGTCGTTGCGTAGTCTACTAAATCTTTGGCTTTTAATAACCATTTTTCATCAAAAGTCACTTGATATAAGGCGATAAACGCTTCCGCAGTTAGGGCATAATCATCTAAAAAGGCATTAATAACAGATTTTCCATCTTTATAATTTCGGTTGAGTCGGTTGTCCGATTGCAACATTTCAGCAACAATAAAATCAGCATTATTAATTGCTGTTTTTAAATAAGCTTCGGTGCCAAAAGCTTTGTAGGCATCCACATATCCTTTTAACATTAAGGCATTCCAAGAAGTCAAAACTTTATCATCTAAGCCCGGTCGAACTCTTTTATCTCTGGCTCTCATTAATTTTGCCTTGCTGTCTATTATTAATTCTTCCAATGCTTTCACTGTAATTCCACTTATTTCAGCAACTTCTTCCTTAGATTTTTTTCGGTGCAAAATATTCGTGTGTTCCCAATTTCCCTTTTTATAAATTTCATAATAATTAGAAAAGATTTTTAATTGGTCTTCCTCTTGAAAAACAGCAGCTAATTCTGCTTCTGTCCAAACGTAAAATTTTCCTTCTTCTCCCTCACTATCCGCATCTAAGGACGAATAAAAACTCCCATTTTCATCCATCAACTCTCTTTCCACAAAAGCAGTTGTTTCTTCTACTACTTGTTGATACAAAGGATTTTTTGTCACTTGGTAGGCTTGGGAATAGAGCGAAACCAATTGGCTATTATCGTATAACATTTTTTCAAAATGTGGCACCTTCCATTTATCATCTGTTGAATATCGAGCAAAACCGCCGCCCAAATGGTCATAAATACCACCGTTAGCCATATTATCCAAAGTAACCGTTACCGCTTTTAAGGCTTTTTCATTGCCCGTTTGGTGATATTGCCGTAATAAAAACTGGTAATTATTAGGCATAGGAAATTTAGGCGCACCTTCTCTCCCACCCTTTTTCAAATCCACATTTTTCAAAAAATTAGTAGTAATGTTAGATAGATTATCAGCGGTAAAAATTTGGTCGCTACCATTAAAAGCAATTCTACCATTTTGGCGAATACCCTCTAATAAATCTGCTGCATAAACATCCAATTTATCAGGCTCTTCTTTTTGAATTTTGATGAAATATTCTAAAACGTTGACCCATTCCTTTTTGGGAAAATAAGTGCCTGCCCAAACAGGTCTACCATCTGGTAAAGCAAAGGCATTTAAAGGCCAACCACAACTACGCTCCGTTGCTAAATGACAAGCGGTCATATAGACATCATCCACGTCGGGTCGTTCTTCTCTATCCACTTTAATATTAATAAAATGGTCATTCATAATTTTAGCAACAGCTGTATCTTCAAAAGATTCATGTTCCATCACATGACACCAATGACAAGCAGAATAACCTACACTCACTAAAATCAATTTATTTTCTGCTTTGGCTTTTGCCAATGTTTCCTCATTCCAAGGATGCCAATCTACTGGATTATTCGCATGCTGTAATAAATAAGGACTGCTCTCCTTCGACAAATGATTGGTATATTGAGCATTACCCGTAGGCGTTTTGCAAGCAAAAATGCTTAGGATGATTATAAAAATAAAGAGGTTACGCATTATTAAAATTAATTTGGTCAACTAGAAACGTGATAAAAATTTGTTGGGAACAATTTTGCCCAACGGATTAATTTCCCAACGGATTTTTTAAATACCTAAATACATTGCTAAAACTCACTACCGTACACTTTTTACTGAATCACGCACTCCGCTACGCTTCACCCCAAACCCCATGTTTTAGTCGCCAAAGGCGGCGTTTTCAAAAAGTGTACGGTAGAGAATGCTAAAATAAATAATATCAACTTTATATCTGAATCGCTATAAAATTTAACTTTTTATTGCCTATGAGGGCAATCGGGATTTGTCCCCTTTAAATAGTGCCGTCCATACGGACACAGTAGGTACCTAACATGATTTTGAAACGGATGTTGCGTACCTACTGTATCCGTATGGACGGCACGTTTAGACGTGATTAATCGCTTATTTTATTGGCTACCCATGTTTAGTCCCTAAAGGGACTTGGGGACAAACTCCAATTGCGCCCGTATCCTATACTATAAATTCTCAATACATCATAATTTACTGTAACAGCGAATTCATCATTCATCATTCATCGTTCATCATTTAAACAGGGCGGTCAAAATTATTCAAAGAAGCAACAAACTTTTGATAAGCTTCATTCTCCTCAAAATACGCCAAGTAATTTCCAGATTCAATTATTTTAATCCCTTCAATGGGTAAATTATATAGATAGGCCCAACAAGCTATCGTCTGCTCTTTCAACAAAACTTTGACTTCGGCTCTTCTGTATTGATTTGGTGTTTCAAAAGCAGGACCTACACATTCATAGTGGTCTAAATTAGGTAGCATTGCTGGAGCATCGTTTAATTCAAAAACATGCCCTATTACATTTTTTTCACTTTGAGGTTTATAAACTAAACCGGGATAATGACCAATATCTAATAAAAGTCCTTTAACTGTTCCTTCGCCTAAAAACGTACTATTATTTTTCAAATATTTAGCAATAGGCGATTGAATCCCGCCCATTAGCGAACCATAGACAAATAGCTTATCCTTTTTCATTGTACAAATGTAGCAAGAAAGCCTGCTATGTCCAATTTTAAAGTATTATGGAAATCTTAAAGTCTTTCAATAGTCGACTTCTATACAATTAGTTCAAAAAAAAATTAATCTCTAAATTATTTTCCAAATACTTTTCTTAATTTGTTTTTTTTAAAATAGAGCTATGCACAAATTTTATTGCTTATTCCTTTTTCTTTTTACAACCACAATGCTTTCAGCTCAACCACAACCTTGTGCGGAACCCGCTGAAATGACCTCTTTTTGTGCAGATGCATGCGTCATTTGTGATATTGATGGATTTCAAGGTAGGCATGATTCAGGGATTGTCGGAGAATCTCCCGCTCAATTTGCAGGGGAATGCACGATGCTCGCACATAATATACAATGGATAGCTTTTATTGCAGGTAGTGTCGACTTGCGAGTCTCTCTAGCCGTTTCAAATTGTGAACTAGGGATAGGTTTAGAATTTGGTTTGTACAAAGGAATTGACTGTGACAATTACGAGCGAATTTCTAATTGTTTTGGTGGGAGAACTTCTATTGGTCCAGGGTCTAGCGGAATTATTGAAAATATCGAACCGCTAGTTATTGGTCAATATTATTACATTGTCATGGATGGTGGTTTTGGAGATAATTGCGATTGGACGTTTAACGTATTAGAAGGAGATACTAGATTGGCCGCACTTGAAACTTCTGGTATTGTAAATGGTGATTTCAATCCTTGCATCAATAGAGAGCAAATTTATAGCGTAAATGCTCCGACAGGCGTTACCGAATATAACTGGCAATTGGATGGAAGAAGTTTAGGAAGAAACGCCGATAATATTCCCATTACTTTTGACGAAGTAGGGAGCTATACCCTTTGCGTCACCTCATTTAATGCTTGTGACCAAGCACCACCAACTTGCCAAACCATCATCGTTAGAGATATTCCAACGACAACTTTTGATGAACAAATCTGTGAAGGAGATGATTTTATGGTAGCTGACACCATATTAAATACCTCTGGTAATTTTGTTTTTAATTTAACCACCAATGACGGATGTGATAGTACAGTACTAGTAGATTTAGAAGCCATTCCTGCTTCTTTTACGGACTTAGGGCGGGTGAATATATGTGATGGTGATGCTTTGCCCGTTGCTGGTGAAAATTTTAGTACTGCGGGAATTCAAGAAAAAATATTGTCCAATTTTTTAGGATGTGATAGCACTATCACTTTTGACTTATTTCTAGTCATTTGTAATATTCAAGGAGAAACCTCCGCTCAATCAGTCTCCTGTTTTGGAGAAGCTACAGGAAGTATCAATTTTAGCGTCACTTCTGGAACGCCACCATTTACCTATACTTGGGAAAGTCTTGGTGGCGAATTTTCAGGGAATGGTAATCTTAGTAATTTAAATGAGCGTGCCACTATTAATGCACTCTCTGCTGGAACTTATTTAATAACTATTGATGATGGTTTTGGTAATCAAAGAATATTGATTCAAGAAGTGACTCAACCAGATAAGTTAACCATTGATTGGGAATTGTCTAATTTTAATGATTTTAATGTGTCTTGTTTTGAAGGTGCGGACGGAAGCATCGAAATTTTCCCAGTAGGTGGAACTAGTCCCTATACTTATTTATGGGAAAATGCTTCAACTAATCGAACTCGACAACTATTAATTGCAGGAGATTATGAAATTACCATAACGGATGAATTAGGTTGTGAAGCAGAAGTGGAATTGACCCTTACTCAACCAACCACACTAAATTTAGCTGCTTCTTTTACAGACCCCAATTGTGATGGATTATCAACTGGGTTTGCGCAAATTGAAAGGGTCACGGGTGGTGTCCCTCCCTATAATTATAGTCTAAATAATGGCATAGCAAATACTGACCTTATTTTTAATAACTTAAGCGAAGGGAATTATACTATCGTCGCTACAGATAATAATGGCTGTAGAATGGAACAGTTAGGAAATCTAATGTCTCCTATTATTCCAAGTGTTAATTTAGGCGAAGATTTAACCATAGAATTGGCAGACGAAATTATTCTGAATACAAATACTCAAGGGGCGGAATCTGCTATATGGCGAGCAGATACAGGACTTTCTTGTTATGACTGCCTTTTTCCAATTGCTTCTCCAGTCAATCTAACTACATTTTCTGTTACCGTCAGTTCCATTGATGGTTGCATCGCTACCGATTCTATAAATATTCGAGTATTAAAAATTCGAGATGTTTTTATACCTAATGCTTTTAGTCCTAATAATGATAGCGTTAATGATTTGTTCATTATAAATACAGGACCAGAAGCCAATATTATTAAATCGCTTCGCATCTTTTCTCGTTGGGGAGACTTAGTTTTTGAACAACTCAATTTTACAGCTAACGACCCTATTCATGGCTGGAATGGCACTTTTCAAGACCGCTTTTTAGATAATGGCATTTATATTTGGCAAGCCGAAATTGAGTTTATTGATAGAGAAACAGTAATTTATACGGGAGATGTGGCTTTAGTTAGGTAGGAATGTTGAATATGAAATTGAAAAATTAGCGTAAAAAATCTAACACCTTTTCCAAAGCAGGTGTATATCTTTCTTTTCTCCATGCAATGGACAAGAGTGCTTTTTGTCGAATATTTATCAAATCAATCGTTTGAATATCAATAGCTTTTGCCGCACCATAAGTCAGAGAGTGTGGAACAATAGCAATGCCCAATCCACTTTCTACTAATCTAAAAATAGTATTCGCATGAATAGATTTATGAGACACTTTGGGTTCGTAGCCTGCATCTGTAAAAATACTCATGACGTTGTTATAATAAGTAGAACTATAATCACTTGAAAAAAGGATAAACGGTTCCTTTTCAAATTGTTGGATACTTTTAAAATTAGTGGCTTTAATGGGGTGACCTTTTGGCAAAACAAGGGTAAAATGTTCCTCGAAAATGGGATGTAATTGGATACTTGCAGGCACACTATTTAACCGAACAAATCCGAGGTCAATTTGGTATTTTTCAATGGCTTCAATTTGTGCTTGATTGGACATTTCATCCAAAACAAAATGTAATTCAGGATATTTTTGATTGCATTTTTTGATTAGTTCTGGAATCACTCTTTGCATCGCTGACCCTACAAATCCTATCTTTAATTCTCCTTCTAATCCATTGTCTAAATTTTTTAAATGGGTAAAGGTATGGCTTAAAAAACCATTCAAATATTCAATCTGTTGGCTTAAATATGCTCCACTTTTAGTTAATCTCACATTTCGTCGGTCTCTCTCCAATAACTTCACCCCTAAATGAAGCTCCAATTGTTGAATTTGTTTACTCAATCCTGGTTGAGAGATAAAAAGTTTTTCTGCTGCATTTCTAAAGTGTAATTCTTTTGCCAAGACCAAAAAGGATTGTAATTGTCGAAGTTCAATTTGATTACTCATAGTTATCAGTTAATAAAAAAATAGACTTTGTACTTATCAAAGGTAAGCCTATTTTTGTAGGACTACAATAGAAAGCATCTGAGGTGAAGCTATTTATTAAGCAAGGCGGGTTGATTAGGCTGCATTACTTATGTTCATCTCATTTCTTTATTTTCCCTAAGCTTTTAGTTATAGGTTGAGTTGTTAATTAATTATGGTTCTTTGAACCGTCCAATGATTCTTCACAAGATTAATCAAAGTAATATCACTTTAATGATGAGTGGTAATTATGCCAAGTGCTTCCAGAACTTGGAGTTCTATCCATTACCCACAGAATAAAAAGAGAAAAAAATGTGATTATCTAATGAAATATTATTTAATCCTTAGTCCTGTTAAGGACTCAACATGGGTAGGGGTAGGATATAAATTATCTAAATTC
>CAYMSC010000254.1:7514-8904 GCA_964392805.1 uncultured Saprospiraceae bacterium | reverse complement strand
AAAAAAACGGCAGCACAAACCTTGCGCCGCCGTTTTGATAAACATCATTTAACTAATCTCCTATATAGAGATTATTTTTTAGTAATAGTTCTACTTATCTTAATTAGATTCTTTAATGATTCTCTGTGTATATGGTAATTTGCCTTGTTCTTGAATCATTAGGATATAAGCACCACTAGATAAATGATTCAAATCAATGCTATGATAATCGGTATCTTCTGCCAATTGGTTCACAATTAATTGCTTACCAGAAATATGTGTAATAGTCAGCACGCCTGTATTAGAAGTAGTTTGATACTCCACAGACAATAAATTACTTACTGGATTTGGATAAATCGCTATGTCGGTAACTTTTTCTTCCAAAATTTCAATGACTGCTAATCCGTCCGTCTCCTTATTTCTACTTTGCGCAATGTCAGAATTAGTCAAAGAAGCTGGTGTAGAATAAGGTATAAAATCAGTAAAATCAGAAGTCTCGCCATTTTGACAAAGGGTTTGAATTCTAATTTCATAATCTCTACCAGCAGGCGCGAAAACAAAGAGACTATTTGACCTAACAAGTCCTCGCCCTACTATTCTCGTTTGACCAGCAAATCTAATTTCAATGCTGTATCTTGAAACGCCTTCTACTTCATCCCAATCTATTCTCGTTCTTCTGCTATCTACATTAGTAACGACTACATTAGTTGGCGTTTCACAGGCCATGATTCCACAATCCCGTCGAACTACTTGAACACTGTTTGACAAATCATAACATCCATCCAATTGGCTAATATTATTGCCGCCTGCTAAACCTGTTAAGCCATCCTCAAAACTCAAGTGCCATACAAAACATACGCCGATTCCTGCCGCGTCAAAATCTGGACCTGTGAAGCTTGCTGGTAAGCCTAAGATATATCCTTGGTCATCTGTTACCACCCATTGGGAATTACTGCCTGCATTGCCACTTAATGTTATGCCGTCTGCTGGTATATTATCTGCTTCCCCGTCTACACAGAAGGTAAAGGGTCCACCTGCTAAAGTACCGCCACTTACTGCACACATATCTCCACAATCTTCTCGAGTTACTTGGACGCTATTTGATAAGCTATAACAACCTGCTAATCCGCTAATATTATTGCCTCCTGCTAAACCTGTCAAACCATCCTCAAAGCTCAAGTGCCATACAAAACATACGCCGATTCCTGCCGCGTCAAAATCAACTGCACTTGGCATTGGTGGTAAGCCTAAAATATTTCCTTGGTCATCTGTTACTACCCATTGGCTATTTGGGCCTGTACTGTTTGCTAGCGTAATTGAACCCGCTGGGATATTGTCTGCTTCTCCATCTACACAGAAGGTAAATGGTCCACCAAATAATTCGCCGCCATTTGCATTACAACCACTTGCA
>CAYMSC010000254.1:0-7414 GCA_964392805.1 uncultured Saprospiraceae bacterium | reverse complement strand
CTGGAATATTATCTGCTACCCCATCTCCTACTGAATTGAAGGTAAATGGTCCGCCCGTTAAAGTACCTCCCGCTGCATTACACATGTCTCCACAATCTTGACGTGTTACTTGTATGCTATTTGATAAACTATAACAGCCGTCTAATTGATTAATATTATTTCCACCTGCTAAACCTGTTAAGCCATCTTCAAAAGCTAAGTTCCATACAAAACAAACACCTAGTCCTGCTGCATCAAAGTCTGGTCCTGTGAAACTTGGTGGTAAACCTAAAATCAATCCCGCTTCATCGGTTACAACCCATTGGTTATTGCCACCTGAGTTACCACTTAAAGTAATGCCGTTCGCTGGAATATTATCCGCTACCCCATCTACACAGAAGGTAAAGGGTCCACCTACTAAAGTACCACCAGCTGGTTGGTTTCTAGTTACTTGAACACTATTTGATAAACTATAACAGCCGTCTAATTGGTTAATATTATTTCCACCTGCTAAACCTGTTAAGCCATCGTCAAAAGATAAGTGCCAGACAAAACATACGCCTGGTCCTGCTTCATCGAAATCTGGTCCTGTAAAACTTGGTGGTAGACCTAATATCAATCCAGCTTCATCGGTTACGACCCATTGAGAATTAGCCCCTGTGCTACCGCTTAAAGAGATGGAACCTGCTGGAATATTATCTGCTTCTCCATCTACACAAAAAGTGAATGGTCCGCCTGTCAATGTTCCGCCTGCTACATCACAAACATCTGGCGGCGGTGGCGGGGTATCGTCTGCACAAGGATTTGGGTCCGAATTTATAGTAAAATCAGCAGCAGTCAATCCATCACTACCTATCTGTAAAGATTCTGTATCATTAAAAGATACTGCTGCATTTCCATCCCAAATACCTGCTCCAATAGCTACATTCGCACGTTGATGACCACTAGCCCCCCATTCTACATAAGCAATAATCGCATCAGAGCTACCAAAAGAATTAGTAGAATATAAACCCAATTCAGAATCATCCGGCTCATGCAATCCTGTTGCTCTAAACACGACGGCTTCGCCCGCAGCTAAGTTTAAGCTACCACATTCTATGGGTAATTGGTTCAATCTACGATAATCGGGAAAATCACATATCCAGTATGGCGAGAGGTCAACAGTACTACTTCCAGTATTTGTTAACTCAAATACACCTTCGGCGAATACCTCACTAATGACTACTTGTCCATTAGCAGTTGTATGACCAAAGGCTAAAACTAAGGTTAAAGCAAAAAGTTGTATGCTTTGAAAAAAACGTTGGAACATTAAGTAACCAAGTTTCCCAAGGGAAACAAAGTAAATAGATTTCATAATTTTAATTTTAAGGACTAGGAAATACAGAAACTGTAAATCAATAGCAAGAAAAACAGTATAGGAATAATTCAAAGATAAAAACACGATTTATTATCCAATCATTCCCTATCCATTAACATCCTAGTTAAATGATGTATTAAATAATTTTTTGATATAGTTCTAAAGTCAAATAAAGCAATTAATTTAAGGCAGTTATTATCAATTAGGTTTAAGCATAATTTACCTACTACTGTTGGGGGCAGTAAATAGTTGGCAATTTTCCTAATCAATTTAAAATCAATTGGTAGCCATCAAAACTATCATCCATTTCATGTGTGAACCGCTCTAACAATAGGGGGAAGCTTTACTAGAGTTGATGTGTTATGAAATAAAGTGTTGTATTCAGTAAGTATTTGCAAAATCTTGCTTAGACTAGTAGTGCAGTAGTTAAAATAGTAGAAAAATCAGTAGCAGTAAGTCAATTATCTCAAGTAAAAATAATATCTAATTTAATACCATAGAACTGAAAAATTTAAGTTTGATAGATTCCACGCCGGTCAGTGGGATTTAGAGATAAGAAACAATTTACAAAAAAACATTATCCGTAAATGGTAAGTTATCTCCTACCGAAACTTCTCTAAAATCAAAATAACGTTGGTTGTATTATTAACTTACCAACGTCAAAATAATTCAAGGTCATTTGTATCTATGTATGCTTATTTTAAAAATAAACAGTTAAATTTGATATTTGGGGGAAATATTTATACTTAAAAAGGATTGGTTTGTTTATAACATAAATTAGAATGTAAAAATTGAAAGAAAGTTCAGTCCTTACTCTAACAAATTTAATCGTATAATACTCTCCACGCAAATAGATAAAATCTATCAACAAAGGTAAAAAAGAAGAAGGATGGTAAACCTCACAAGAGTATATTACTTTTAATAAAAGTATCACAAGAGTATCACAAAACAGTTTTTAAAGCATAACATTTTGGTATTTTACCCTACATTTTTCTAATGTCTGTAAAATGACATTTCGTTAGATTAAATTATATTTTTCTAAGTACAGAAGAAATTAGGAATCATTTATAAAAATATTCTCTATCGTACACTTTTTGAAAACGCCATCTCTGGCGGCTCACCCCACCAGATGGCTGATTCGGAAAAATATATGGATGCTAATTGGAAATTTGTCAAAATAGAAGATGGAGGGCATTGGCTACCTATAGATGAGGCAGCACAACTTTTTAAGTTAGCCAATGAATGGTTTCAGAAACAATCATAGTCTAAGCATAAAAGACATCATTTTGAATAATTTCATAATAAAATTTTTGTCGGTTAATTAATATTGGATTCATTAACCAGAGATTGTAATAAATCACAACTGCCCCAGTGTACCTATAACCTCCTTTTCCCACTCTCTTTGCTCGATAACCACAGGGGAGGCAACTCTTGCATCACAATCGGGAATACCACAACGCTCACAAGTAGTATGTACTTCCCTTGCTTTTAAATTGGGGTCTTTCAAAAAATGAAAGATACTTTTAAGCTGCGGATTGACTAATAAACCAATTGTTACACTTACGCCATTTTCAGGATTAGAAAAACCTGGTTTTGCTAGAGAAATACAAAGGTACTCATCCTTGGTGCCCCAATACTTAGAGATTTGAGCGTCTGCAATGATTGGCTGTTGTTGGTTTTTCTTAGTAAATCTTAGTTCTTTAATACTAGTAATAGAGACCCATCGATTGCAATAATGTTCATCTAATTCATTATTATAAGGATTGTGCAATTGGGATAAATGTAGGTCCTTAGTCATATGAAAAGACTGTAAATTTTTACTTCCAGTCAAGCGAATAAAAAATAATTCTTCCAAGCCAAAATGATGAGGTAATATATTGGTCAGTCGCTGTAAGAGCATTTCAGCAGTAACAGTATATTTTTTTAATAGATTAAGGAATAAATCAGGATGCCAATTATTTTTTCTAGCTAATTTTTTAATATCTGCGGTTAATTTGTCTTCATTCATCAATAGAGCAGCAGCAAAATGGGAGGCTTTATAATTATTTAGCAATTTTTCAAAAGAATCAATATTAATAATCGTAGTTTCATAAGGCCGATTATTTAATTCTAAAAATTGAAAACCTAATTCTCTGGCTAAGAGAAAATTTTCTTGCGCTTCACTTAAATTGTTTTTTAAATAGAAGGTGTTATTTTTTAGACTAAAATAAGAACGAATAGGGGCCAAATTAGTATGGGTCGCTAACTCTTTTCTGTCAACAGTAATATCATACAATTCCAATAATTGGTCCTCCAAAAACTTCGCAGTAAAAGGCAATGTCCCTTTAATAGAAAATTCTTTTTTAAAATCTTTAGTTGCCTGCTCTAATTCAGGGAAGTAATTATTATGCATATCTTGGTATGACCGTAATGCCTCTTTATAAAACTGTTGCTCTCCTACCTGATAATTTCGAGCAATTTTTAGGATAGTAGAGATAAAAGCATTCACCTTATCTGGTGTCTGTGTAAATAATTCCAAAACCTTATCTAAACTAATACCAAATTCCTTTAATGGAAAGAGTTTAAATAATTTAGAATTCAATAAATCAATAATCGGTTGTAATTTTTTGGAGGCATTGGTCGCTACCATATAATTATAGTCTACCTCAAAAGCGGTAGCCATAGCTGTAATTTTATCAGGTTTTGGATAGCGTTTTCCTTTCTCTATATCATTCAAATAAGAAGTTGACAAACCTGTCATCTTAGCTAATTCCTGATAAGATAGCTTTTTTTGTTGTCTTAAATACCTCGTTTTAAATCCAAAAATAAGTCTGATAATCTGATTGTCGTTGAGCATTAATTATTATAAATAAAGGCTAAAGAATGAAAAAAAAATAAAAAATGATTTTTTTTAAATTTATTTAAGAAATTTTAGACTTTTTTCAATTCTTAAAATTAATATAAATTCAAAATATAATTCTAATAAAAGTCAATTAATCATTATTTTATATTTTTTCAACTTAAAATAATGAAATCTGTTTCTCAAAATTAATAAAAAATCCTCAAAATGACGAATAAATATTTTTTAGCGGAATTTCCGCAATTAATATAATTTACATATATTGCGGACATATTCTTAAAAGAGGATTATTCTAGTATAACTATTCAGAATAGAGATTAGAGACCATTTCATTGAGAGAAAAGAGACTTGGTATCGGCAAATATTAATTTAATAGATTCAAAAATGGTCAAATTTCCGAAAAATAAATCTCTGTTCTCTATTCTCTGCTCTCGGTTCTGGATAGTTACATTCTAGTTTAATAATAAATACATTTTAGTCAATCAATCTTTAAAATATGAATACATTAATAAAGACAACTTTTTCAACCGTAGAAGGAATTGAAATAAAAGGTAATTTTAAAGCAGGTTATGAAACTATTTTAACTGCGGAGGCGCAGGAATTTTTAAAAGGATTACACCTCCAATTTAATGCTCGACGAAAGGAATTATTGACCAAAAGAATTGAACGACAAGTTAGTTTGGATAAAGGACAAATGCCTGACTTCTTGCCAGAAACTAAACACATTAGAGAAGGAGACTGGATAGTAGCCCCATTACCCGCTGATTTATTGGACAGACGAGTCGAGATAACTGGACCTGTCGATAGAAAAATGGTTATTAATGCTTTGAATTCAGGAGCAAAGACCTTTATGGCTGATTTTGAAGATAGTAATACGCCGAATTGGGATAATAATATAAATGGACACATCAATCTTAGAGATGCCATTAATAGAACGATTGAATTTACGAATCCTAAAAATGGTAAATTTTATCAATTGAATGAGCAAACTGCCACGCTTTTGGTTCGACCAAGAGGTTGGCATTTGGAAGAAAAGTATATTACTTGTAATGGAGAACAAATGAGTGGTGGTTTTGTAGATTTTGGATTATATGTTTTCCACAATGCAAAAAATCTAATCGCTAAAGGTAGCGGACCTTATTTCTATTTACCAAAAATGGAAAGTCATTTAGAGGCTCGACTTTGGAATGATGTATTTGTATATGCACAAGACCAATTAGGAATTCCTCAAAAGACCATAAAGGCAACGGTTTTAATTGAAACTATTTTAGCAAGCTTTGAATTGCATGAAATTTTATTTGAATTAAAAGACCATTCAGCAGGATTAAATTGTGGGCGTTGGGATTATATCTTTTCCTTCATTAAAAAATTTAGAAACCTACCTGGTTTTATTATGCCTGACCGAGCAAAGGTAGGCATGAGCACTCATTTTATGAGTTCCTATTCTCAATTGGTGATTAAAACTTGTCACAAGAGAGAAGTGCATGCTATGGGAGGAATGGCCGCACAAATTCCTATCAAAAACGACCCTAAGGCGAATCAAAAAGCGATTGATAAAGTTCGGAATGATAAATTGATAGAAGTTAAAAATGGGCATGATGGTACTTGGGTAGCACATCCTGCATTAGTCCAAGTAGCAATGGATGTTTTTAATGAGCATATGCCTGAACAGAACCAGATTCATGTCAAGAGAGCAGATGTTGAAGTGACCTCAGCAGACTTAACTCGAGCACCTATCGGCACAATTACGGAGGCAGGTCTTCGCAAAAATATCAATGTCGGTATTTTATATATCGAAAGTTGGTTGAGGGGAAATGGAGCCGCTGCCATCTATCATTTGATGGAGGATGCAGCAACAGCAGAAATTTCCAGAACGCAAGTTTGGCAATGGATTCACAATGGCGCAAAATTAGAAGACGGACGTACGATTACTTATGAACTATATCGTCAATTATTGCCAGAAGAATTAGAGAAAATGAAAGCCTATGTAGGAGAGGAGCGATTTGACAATGGAAAATTCTCTGAGGCCACTTTACTTTTTAACCGTTTAGTAAAAGACAAAGAATTTATTGAATTTTTGACTTTACCAGCTTATGAGTTGATTTAGAGCTACTATCAATTTCATAATATAACACCGTATAGTCGATTAAATAAATAAAAGCCAGTGTATCAAATGTAAGGCTTGGTTAGCGCAAGGCTGGAGCCTCGCACCAACAAGTAGCCATAATTTGATACATCGCCAAATAAAAAATGATTCAAAAGTAAGCGTTATTAAACGCTAAAAAATAGCTTTTCAAAAGAAATAACCTTTTGAAGAATAGCCAGTATTTTATCAAAACTATAATTATTTATTAATTCAGAACCGAGAGCAGAGAGCAGAGAACAGAGATTTATCTTTCGGAAATTTGACCATTTTTGAATCTATTAAATTAATATTTGCCGTTACTAAGTCTCTTTTCTCTCAATGTAATAGCCTGCCCCGAAAAAATCGGGGGTCTCTAATCTCTATTCTGAACAGTCACATTAATTCTAAAAATTAAATCACATGAAAGACCTTAACATTACTAATTATGATGCCAGCACTCCAGATTATATTGGCTTTTTACCAGATGAAGATTAAATTTTTTTTCTCCATTCATATTTAACGTGATGGGCAAAAGGGAAGTGTTTGAATTTTGGTTAGGTTTAAAATTTTGGTTCAAACCTTCTCTTGCCCATTTTTATCTCTTTTGTAGATTATGGAACAGGATATCAATCAACTCATATGTCAGAATCAACAGTTTTTAGTTAATCGGGCTAAGAAAATTGCAACTTCTAGAGAGGAAGCTTTGGATTTAGTTCAAGATACTATTTTGAGAATCTTAGAACAAGAAGCTAAGTTTGATAGAAATCTAAATTTCAGAACATGGAGTGCGCAGGTTATGCGAAATCTTTACATCAATCAATATAATCGCCGCAAACGCTATAGAGTATTTGCTACAGACACCAAGGAACTAATACCATTACTCAGGCCAGCAAAAAATGTAGGAGAAGCATGTTTAGAGGTCGAATTTTTAGAAGATGCTATCGCTAACCTAAAGAAATCTCATAAAAATGCCTTCCAGTTATTTTTTCAAGGCTATGACCAAAAAGAAATTGCTCAACAATTTCAAATACCCGTCGGGACGGTCAAGTATCACATTTTTGAGGCTAGGCGCGTATTAAAAAATATCATAATTAGAGAAAAACAATACACTAAG
>CAYMSC010000253.1:0-8961 GCA_964392805.1 uncultured Saprospiraceae bacterium | reverse complement strand
ATGACCGCTATTTCAGGTACGGTTACTAGTTTTTTCCAATTATTACTGGCTAGAGTTGGTGTAGGAGTTGGAGAAGCAGGTGGTAGTCCACCAGCCCACTCTATGATTTCTGATTATTTTCCATCTCATCAAAGAGCAACGGCATTATCTATTTATTCTGTGGGTATCTACGTCGGTATTTTAGCAGGTTATTCTATTGGTGGATGGATAGATGCGACTTATGGCTGGCGAATGGCATTTTATGCTTTGGGGATTCCGGGAATTATTTATGCTCTGTTATTATTATTAACCGTAAAAGAGCCACCAAAAGGGCATTCTGATTTAGCGGTTGCGGATATAGCAGTTACTGATTTAAAACAACCAGAAGAAGCTTCTTTCTGGGAAGTGATACAGACCTTATTATCTAAACGAACTTTTATATTTGTAGCCATAGGTTGTGGATTCCACACTTTTGGTAATTATGGGGTAGGTAATTTTTATGCACCCTTTCTAGCCAGAGTACATGGTATGCCTGTTCAAGATATTGGGGTGGCTTTGGGACTAACAAGTGGTTTTGGTGGTATCATTGGGACTTTTGCAGGTGGTTTTCTAGCTGATAAATTTGGACAAAAAGACCTTAAATATTATATGTGGATTCCTATAATTGCTGGTTTGCTCAACTATCCATTTTCTTATTATGCCTTTTTTGGCTTGAATGTAACTTGGGTCTTAGTTACTTATTTTTTTACAGCTCTTTTAACGGCACTTTATTTAGGACCAAGTATTGCCGTAACACATAATCTGGTAGATGCGAAAAAACGAGCTTTGGCTTCTGCTATTTTGTTTCTATTCTTAAATTTTATTGGTCTTGGTTTAGGCCCAGTTGTTATTGGTTTCTTAAGTGATTTGCTCGAACCTACCTATGGAATTCAGTCTTTAAAATACGCCTTTACCTCTACATGGGTTACAGGCGCTATCGCTTTAATTTGCTTTTACCTTGCTTCTAAAACCTATGAAGAAGAGGCACTGATTAAAAAGATAAGCAAATCAGAAAATAGCCAACAAGTCAATGATATGGGGGCGGTTTTAAATATTGTTTTAGGGGTATTTTTACTATTTTTAGTAGGCTTATTTTTCTTACAAATGGGCTTAGCAGGAACGAGTGTTCTGTCTCTAGCTACTTGGATTTTAGCGATTGTTGGATTATTTTTCGCAGGTGGAGTTTATTATACGGCGAAAGGGATTATGAATGGAGATTGATTAGTGATAAGTGAAGAATTTATAAAAACATTAACGGTTTTTGACTATTTTTTACTTTGATAAAAAAAAGGATAATTGTAATTTTAGGGAGTTATGATAAAAAGATTCAAACATAAAAATTAAAAAAGAAATATTAAACAAGCATGAAATTACTTCCTATTTCTATATTTCTATTCTTGAGCATGGTCTATAATCAGGTATCGATAGCTCAATCTTATAATTTCGTGGCTGATAGTTCCGCTCAAATTACCGTAACAGGTACTTCTACGCTACACGGCTGGACGGTTACTGCCAAAGAGGTGCAAGATGTACCTTCTACACTCGTCATATCTGAACAAAATACTATTGATAGTTTTGCCTTTGCTGTCGTCGTAAATAGTATGGACGGTGGACGTGGTGCTTCTATGAATAAAAAAGTAACGACTGCTTTAAAAGCTACGGAGCATCCAATCATTACTTTCCAACAAAGTGAACCTGCTAGTATTTCAGCAATAGATACAATTGGTAATTTCACTTTAACGGCTATAGGTCTATTGAAAATGGTCGGATTAGAAAAAGAAATAGAAATTGATGTGAAGGGTCAGAAAACAGCAGATGGAATTTTATTGACTGGTAGTAAACCATTAACTTTTAGCCAATTTGGGATTGAACCACCTTCTGCAATGTTCGGGCAAATTGTCTGTGGAGATGATATTGCCGTTAATTTTGAATTTAAATACTTGAAATAAGTGGAGGCTGTCTCCACTTACAACTAAATATTATGTTTAAGCAATTTTTAATAGTTATCATTCTATTTTCTTTTGGGGCATGTGCGACGACAGGTCAGAATAAAATTCCAACAGCAGCGGAAAAAGATACGGCAAAAGCTGCTGTAAAAGAAACCACTAGTGAGGTTATAACTGCTAAGATTCCTGCTACAGAAGTAAGTTTTAAAATGGCTTTGATTCCTGCGGGAAGTTTCCAAATGGGCAGTCCAGAAGGAGAAGAAAATCGCGAAGCAGATGAAGGACCACAGCTAAAAATCAAGGTCGAATCTTTTTATATAGGCGTAAACGAAGTCACCTTTGATGAATTTAATATTTTTAGAGAAAAGGAATTAGATGTAGCTCCCGAAGGTCGAACAGATTGGGATGCGGATGCCTTTGCTCGTCCGAGTCCACCTTATGAAGACCCGACTTTTGGTATGGGTAAAGAAGGTTTTCCTGCGGTTAGTATGACGCAGTTTTCTGCTTTACAATATTGTAAATGGTTGTCAGACAAAACGGGAGAATTCTATCGTTTGCCGACGGAAGCGGAATGGGAATATGCTTGTAGAGCAGGCAGCAGCACCACTTATTATTATGGAGATGACAGCGAGTTAATTGATGATTATGCTTGGCATTATGATAATAGTTCCGAAAAATATCACGAGGTAGGTAGTAAAAAACCCAATGATTGGGGGCTTTATGATATGTTGGGAAATGTGTCGGAATGGACGCTGGACCAATATAAAAAAGAAGCTTATGCGACTATCGCCGCTGAAATGGCAACGAAAGTAAATCCATGGATAGAACCAACTCGCTTACATCCACGAACCGTAAGAGGTGGTAGTTGGGATGATGCAAAAGAAGAACATCGTTGTGCCGCTAGAATGCGGTCTAGTAGTAAATGGAAAGAAAGAGACCCACAAATTCCTAAAAGTTTTTGGTGGAATACGGATTCGCCTTTTGTAGGCTTTAGAATCGTTAAACCTGCTAATCAACCGACAGCGGCAGAACGGGAAGCCTTTTGGTTATTGGTTTTGGGGGATTAAATTCGATTATTAAGTAGTAGGGATTTGTGATTATTTTCCTATCTTGTTTATAGTTAAAAGTCTGAAGACTTTTGAACGGGACAGACTAAACAGGCTGACCGTTAATACGTTTTTCGTAAACGCCAAATTTATTTGGCAGTTTCTAATTGCTGATAATCAAACTATTATATAGAGCCAGCCAAAACCTGTTCCGCATTTTAATCGGAATAAATTTGGCGGCTACATTGTATTTACGGTCAGCCTGTAAAGTCTATGCTACCAGTAAAACACTAAAATATCAACTTATGAAAAATCAAAACAATTCTGGAATTAACCGACGAGATTTTGTAAAAACATCTGGCTTAGTAGCCGGTAGCATGATGCTCGCCCCTACGCTAGTCTCTGCAAAAGCACATATAGCTGGCTCGGATGAGATAAAAATTGGCTTAATTGGCTGTGGAGGAAGAGGAACAGGAGCAGTTGTGCAGGCATTGAGTTCTGGTCAAAATGTAAAGTTAGTCGCTATGGCGGACGCTTTCAAAGACAATTTGGATAAATGTTATAAAAGAATCACTGACCCTGAATTTCAAGATTGGTCTTCTGATGAAACGAAGGACTTGCGCCCTATGATTGATGTGCCAGAAGAGCATAGATTTGATGGATTTGATGGATATAAAAAAGTGATTGCCTTGTGTGATGTGGTAGTAATTGCTACGCCTCCAGGATTTAGACCTATTCATTTTGAGGAAGCCGTCAATCAGAATAAACACATCTTTATGGAAAAACCTGTGGCAGTAGATGCACCGGGGGTACGTAGAGTGTTGAAAGCGGCAGAAGAAGCCAAAAAGAAAAAATTGAATGTGGTAGTTGGTCTACAAAGACATTATCAAAAAGTTTATCAAGAGTGGGTTGAGATGTTGCACAATGGAGTAATTGGAGATATTACCCTTGCTAGAGTATATTGGAATAGTGCGGGTGTTTGGGTGCGAGAAAGACAAGCAGGGCAAACAGAAATGGAATATCAAATGAGAAACTGGTATTATTTCAACTGGCTTTGTGGAGATCATATTACCGAACAACATATCCATAATTTAGATGTTGGAAACTGGGTCAAGCAGGCTTATCCAGTCCGAGCTAGTGGCATGGGTGGTAGAGAAGTCAGAAATGGAAAAGATCATGGGGAAATTTTTGACCATCACTTTGTAGAATTTGAATATGCCGATGGTTCAATAATGTCGAGTCAATGTAGACATATAAAAGGATGCACCAATAGAGTAAGCGAAGCCTTTCATGGAACGAATGGTTCGGCGCCTAAACCAGGCGTGATTAAGACTAAGAGTGGGTATAAAATAATGGATTACAATGACAAAAAAGATGCAAATCCTTATCAAGTTGAACATGATTTATTGTTTGCAGCAGTGGCAAAAGGAGAATATAAATATGCCGATGCGGAAAATGGCGCAAAGGCTACCATGACTTCTATTTTAGGTCGAATGGCAACCTATTCTGGGCAAGTAGTGGAATGGGAAGATGCCATCAATTCTAAAATTGATTTATCTCCCGCAAAATATGATTGGAATGCCAATCCACCAGTTATGCCGAATGCAGAAGGATACTACCCTATTCCTGTTCCGGGCATAACGAAAGTAGTTTAAACTTTTAATCATAACTTTGAGGGCGGTCTTTTAAGCTTATTCACTTAAAAGACCGCTTTTTTTATTTTTAGTTTATAAATAATTTAAACCCAAATGGCTAATTTTTAGTAAAAAAATTAGGTTCTTTGACAATTTTTGCATTAATCATAATTCGTAGCTCAAGCATCTTGCTTGAGCTATGTTTATTTCCAACATAAAAATTATCAAAAAACCGCAAAAAATAATTAATGACCGATATAAAAACCCTTTCCAGAAGAGGGAAAAAAGCGCATGATACCATGCTTAGAGTGGACTTTGATTTATTTTTTGAAGCTTCAAAAGATAGCTATCATAAAGATACCAATCCGAATGGGAAGTTTGCGCTAAACACCGCAGAGAATAAGCAAAGTTGGCCATTTTTGAAAGAAAAAATAGAAATGCTGCTTTTGGAAAAATCAATCCCTACTTGGGTGGCTAATTACACTTCTTGTTTGGGGGATGAAATCTTTAGAGCAGCATTAGCAGGGTTTTTAAGTAAGTTTTTGACTCATTGTCCGATTAATCCTGACCATTTGGGGGTTTCTGCAGGTGCGACGGCTATCATAGAAATGACTGCTTGGTTATTAGGAGATGCAGGGGATGTGGTGGTTTTGCCAACACCAAGCTATCCAGTTTATAAACAAGACATTGGTAATAAGGCGAATTTGGAACGATATGATTTAGTGACCCATCATGAAATAGTCGCTTTAAAAAATAAGCCTGCTTTAAAAATAAAACACCTTAAAAAAGCCAAGAAACACCTTAAAAAACAAGGAAAGAATTTTAAGGTGCTAGTCCTAACGACTCCAGATAATCCTACTGGTGGAGTTTATACAAAAAAACAACTAAATCGAATAGCGGATTATTGCATCAAAAATCGTATTCATTTGATTGTCAATGAAATATATGGACTTTCTATTATGGACACGACCCACCCTGATATAAACGAAGATTATAAAAAGCATCGTAAATTCACCTCTTTTGCGCAAATAATGATTGTTAAAAAAAGTCCTTTTTTGCACCTTTGGTATGCCCTTTCTAAAGACATGGGTATTTCTGGATTTAGAGTAGGAGCGGTCTATTCTCAAAATGAAGCTTTTATTAAAGCTTACGATAATTTAAATGCGCCCCATTTAGTATCTAATCATACCCAATGGCTATTAGCAGAAATTCTTTCCGACCATGTTTTTATGGCTAAATACATCGCTCATAATCAACAATTGTTGACGGAATCCTATGTTTTGATTATCAACTATCTAAAAGCCTTAAATATTCCATATGTTCCCTCAAGAGGTAGTTTATTTATCTGGGCAGATTTCTCTCAATTTCTAAAAAAGCCAACTTTAAAAGCGGAAACTAAATTTTGGGAATTGCTCTATAAAAAAACAGGAGTGCTATTAACACCAGGAGAAGGTTTTGGGCATACCAAGAAAGGCTTATTTAGAATAGTTTTTCCTTGTTATGAAAAGGAAGATTTAGTAGTGGCGATGGAGCGGATGACCGTATTTTTAAAGGATCTTAGAAAGAAGAAATAAGAGTTCAGAGTGGAATCAAAATCATACCTCTGAAATCATACATCTTACATCATAAATCTATGCAATTCCTCAACGGATAAACTTAGAATGTATTATCACAAACTAGTAATCGTATAAATCACCGCAGAAGTATGTTCTCCAGCAGGCGATAATACCGATAAATTCCGAAACTCATATTGAATGGGTATATTAAAACGAGTATACCTCCCTTCAAAAAAAGTTTGGGTGAAAGTGCTCAACTCCTTAAATTCAGCACCATCACTGATGAAGTTTCCGCGCCTACCGTCAGAAGTGCCATCACTAGTTCTTCGAATATAGAATTGCAAACGATTATCCCAATCGCTATCTTGTTGGCTCACAGAAATCCTATAATTCCCATTGGAGGTTATCGTCAAATTTATCAAAGCTGGACTAGTTGTATAAGTATCCGTCGAATGGTCTGCCTAGCATTGAGTATTAATTGTGATTTCTTCCGAATTGTTTGAATGATATTTAATTCAAAAGCATTTCTATTTTTGTAATAAGTAGCTACTTCAAAATCATTCTGATAACGAAGCTCAAGTCACGTATTTTTCTTAATCGCAGCATTAATAGCCGCTCCCCAAAGTAATTGTTTTTGACTAATGAGTTGCCAGCTATTTTCACTATAAAATTGACCAAAAGTATTTATAGAAAAATTTCCCATTTTCCAACCTAAATCTGCATAAGCTCTAAAAACTTTTTGGGCATTTGTTTCTATTGTTTGCAGAAAATTTTGGGAAACACCATATTCAGCGGATGCACTTAGACTAAATCTTCGGATGTTTTGGTTGTAACCAAGAAATAATAATCGTTCTTTTCTAAAAAATTGTTTTTGAGGCAAACGGTCTTCTACCTCATTTTGGCGAAGGTTAAATTGAAGGCGCGTATTTTCTCCTAATTTCAATCGAAATCCAACATATCTTCTGTCTGAAAAAGGCGCGGCTTGAATTAAAGTATCTAAAGCAGCATTTCTTTTATCTTGAAAAATACCTGTAACAAAATTTATCTTTTTGTTTAACTGATAGGAGATATTTCCTGAAAAATTAAGCGTATTCTGAAAGTATCCAGAAAAGTTGGGACTCGAAACATCTGTCTCTGTACAATCCGCTAATACGACTGCCTCATAATCGCCTTTCGGTATATCTTCTAAAGCTAAGAAAAAACGAGCCGATGTCCCTGGATAAATCTTCTTTTTAGCGGTCTTAACAACGCCAACAGATTGTCCTTCTTTATCAAATAATTCAATAGACACTTCTGGAATCAGCAATCGCTCTCCATTATTTATTAATGCTACGGACCCTACTTTTTGTCCATCTACCTTTTCTAGTTTTGCCTCGATGAATTCTAAATTATTCTCTCCTGAATCTCCTATATTCGTCGCAATTTGAATAGCATACCTCATTATTGTAGCAACACTCAAGCCACTTTGTGGTAATGCCGGAGCAATAGTTTCAATCCCTTCTACCATCAACACGCTCCAATAACTGCCTAATAAATCTTGTCCTTCTGGAATGGTTATTTCATAATTAATGACGGATTTCTGCTGAGGTTCTAATTCTAAATATCCCGGGCTAAAATCTATCCAATTGGCGTTGGAACGTTGATTGGTATTAGGTTTATCATAAAAAACAGCTCCATCATGCGTAAAAGAATAATCTTTTTGATAGACCCTTATTGCTCGATTTTGAAATCCTGCATTCTGAATTTCAATGAATTCTCTAACCACCTGCCCCGCTTCCACTTTGTGGATATGGGTCAATCCGTTAGAAATGACTATACTGCAAAAAGCTTGGTTTTGGATAAAAAGAGAAAGAAAGAAAAAGAAGAAAGTGTATGAAATAATATTGTTATTTGATTTATTATTCATGTTTGTCAAGTTGTTTGAAGTATAAAATGGTGCTAACGAATGGTCGACTAATCATAATTTTGGTAGAAAAGCCTAAAGGTTTTTCTACCAGTTTTCCCCGTGAACACTAGTTAGGAGTCGAGCTTCAGGAGTCAGATTAGAAATAGATTTTTCTATTTTTAGGTTATCTGACTACTGCCCTCTACCTAATAAGGAAAGGTTCTTTGATAAATCCATAGAAATAGCCAGGCATATTAGTGCGAATTCAATAGATTTTATCAAAGAATCTTAAATCAATCTTATTCGGTTATGGTATAAACAATTTTTACGGTAGTCGTCTGGTCAAAATCAATTTGTCCATAACTTCCATCCGCTGAATTTAATTCTAGTACATAAGTCAATTGGTGACCATTATTGGCAGGGCTACCCGTATAGCAACTTCCAATACCTGTAATAAAATCTTGTGCGGTATTAGAAAGAGTAATAACTCCAGCAGGTTGCCCCATTACGCCATCACCATTTCCTTCATCTTCGGCAGCACTCACTTTAAGTAATAATCCATCTGGAACATTACTACCATCTTGTATTTTTACATCAATAGTTCTGTTAGCTTGCGTAGTGGAACCTACAATAGAAGAGTAGTTGAGCCATAAATCAGTATTTTTAGCATCTGAGAAATCTAATGCTAGTCAGGCTTCGGTTGGTTTTTCTGGTGCGAGTGTAAAAGAAGTACCTGAGGTGGATTCAATGTCTAAAATAGCTACTTCTGGGATTTCGATGCTCACTTCGTGTGCATCAGTAGCATTGTCTTGAGCTTTTAAACTTAGTTCCTTAGAAATTATTTTCTGCGCAAACTTGGCAAGAGTTACCTCTAAA
>CAYMSC010000252.1:0-8988 GCA_964392805.1 uncultured Saprospiraceae bacterium | reverse complement strand
CCGTCAGTTTTTCAATGAGTTATACATTACGATTTTGACTTTTCGTTCGCCCTATCAATCGAAAGAAAATTTGTTTATTAAAAAAGGACTTAATAATTTATTATTACCTTTAATTAAAATAGGGGTGCTAAAAAGAATATAAACCATACAAGAAAATCTAATCATCATAAGTACCAACTCATAATTAGAAAAAAAATTCCCTGAAAATTAATAAGTAATTGTGTGTTGGTACTTACAGCAATTATAATACTAAATATCATGAGCGAACCAAGTATCACCGCTTCAACTACCTTTAAAAGAAATGAAACCGATTTTTTATTCACTGAAATTGATAATGAAACAGTATTGATGAATATCAACACCAGTGGCTATTTAGGTTTAAATAAAGTGGGTACTGATTTATGGATGATGTTAGCGGATGAAATGAGCTTTGAGGCACTAATTGCCAATTTGTTAGAAAAATATGAAGTGGACAAAACGACATGCGAAGCAGAAGTGACGATTATCCTAAAACAAATGGTCAATAATGAAATATTACATCTAGCAACTATATGAAAAAAATAGCTCATTATCTAAAAGTATATTTTGGTCTGTCTAAAGGCTTTAAAAGCGTACTTTGGCGAGCTATTTGGTGGTCATTATTGGCGGAATTAGACTTGAAATTGAATAATTTTCGCTATTTCAAACGATTTCAGAAAAACCACCAAGAAACAGCCATCACGACTTTATCTCAAAAAAGACAAGTGATTTGGATGCAAAAAACAATGACTATTCTGGAGAATCGAGCTCCTTGGAAGCCAATGTGTCTCAACCGAGCTGTAACCGCAAAATACTTGTTAAAAAAACAAGGCATCGAAACAACCTTTCATCTTGGTTTTAAGGCAAGGAAATCAGATAAAGAAGTCTTTAAGGGACATGCATGGCTGACATTTGATGGCTTTTTTATTACTGGACTTATTGCTGAGATATCTCAGTATAAAAAATTCAAATCCTTTAAATAATAATTTGCTAATTGATTCATTCTATGAACTATCATTATCGAGTATTTGGATTAAGTTTCCAATCTGAATTCCCCTTGGAAGGCTTTATGGATGCTGCGCCCACTACTCGGCCTGATGTAACCGTCGAATATGGAACGGTACAATTACCTTTATCCAATATACCACATACAACTTATGAAGAACAATTTATTTATAACGATAAAGATTATTATGTAAAAGTACCCGAAGAGATTGGGTACTTTCATACACAAAAGAATGGTATAAATACCAAGGTGATTTTTGACTTAAAGAATCCAACGGAAAAACAAACTGCTATGGCTTGGTTTTATGGCTTAGTTTTATCAGGAATTCTTCATTTAAATAACTTATTTGCTTTACACGCTTCTGGTATTCTGAATAATGACGAATTAGTATTGTTTTGCGGCCATTCAGGAATGGGTAAATCTACTATTGCAGCCCAATTAAGGAAAAAAGGGTATGCTTTATTTACCGATGATAAATGTGTGGTGCGACTAAAAGAAAATACAACAACTTACATCGCCACTCCAGGGTTACAAATTATGCGTTTGTGGCAGAATTCTGTAGATGAGATAGCGCCAGATGATTTTCTGACGGATCCTATTCCTGTAATTTTTAAATCAAATAAGCACCAATTTAAAATAAGAGCCAAAGAGGTAATTCGAAAGGAAAAACCGCTTGCTAGAATTTATATTATAGCCAATGCGCCTGCTACTTCCAGTTTAGCATGTATTCCTTTAGAAGGTATTCGAAAAGTACGCTTTTTAAAGCAACAAATATTTAGAGAAAACATGGTCAAGGGGTTTCATAAAGAAGGAGTTTTGTGGACTTTTTTATCCAAACTAGTACAAACTGTCCCTGTTTATCTAATCAAACGACCTCGACAAACATCCATTCCTGTATTCGGAGATTTTGTGGAAGGACTACTGACTAGCTAAATCATATTTAAGCCGAACTAATAGTCCTGCCTCTCCTACATTGTCCTCATTATTAAAACCTAAACCAAAGTAAAAATAACCATCATAGTATTCAAAGGCCCGTGCCATATTTTGAGCATCAAATTCGGTAATTTTTTGCCAGCTAACTCCCTCTTCAGTAGGACTTTCCGAACTATATACACAAACCTTAAACCGATTAACGTCAATTTTTTCGTTGACCAAAGCATATATTCTATTACCCATTACTTTTAAATCTTCTCCTACAGCATTGGTCGAAAAATTTATTCGCTTGGCCATACCCAATAAAGAATCTTTGAGCATTAACCCAGCAGAATTATTATATTCACTTTGATAATATTGATTGAACATAGAATAGGTTCTCAGCGAATATATTGTTTTATTTTGAAAAGATTGATTTTCAAAAATACGTAGAGAGATAGCTATTCCTGGAGTATCTACAATTTCTGTTTGTGCCGTATCTACCGTATAAAAATGAGCATGATTTAATTGCACCTGCTTTGGTTGAAAAGTAGACCATTTAAGGGTATCACTTTTTCCAAGTTGAAAAAATAAATTATGTTTGATAGTTAAGTTTGGATTATAGGACCTTGTAAACATTCCATTAGGAATTATCAACTGCCCATCTACTTCCAATAAACCAAAAAACCAATTCCATCGACTATTATTATAAGGATTTGCTCTTATTAATTCTGACTGCAGCAAGGTATTATTATAGGAATCAGAGAAGTTATCGAGGGCAATCAATCCTGCACATTGAGTTTCTTTTGACCCCGGACAACGAGTATTCCCTACTAAATAATATCGACCTTGATAAAAATAAATAGCCCGTACATGTGCCATGGGATGGTTAAGGCTAATATGTTGAAAGCCATTAGGAGTCACATAAGAAAATTTCAGTAAATCACCACTATTAGGGTCCGAATTGGGGATAAAAAGCGTATCATTCCAAATACTCAATCGCTCTATCGCTTCTGTTGATATAATTCCTAAACTATCAAATTTGTTGATAATTGGATTAAACACCCATAGTGGGGTAGGGCCTGTATTTTGAATGGTACTCCCAAATCCAATATAAATTTCACCTTCGTATAATTGTAAATCCCAAATATTCCTAGCTTTTCCATTTATGCCACTATCTTTGGGAATATTTCCTAATATTTCTATTAGAGAATCTGGGCAATTTTCAATTTTAGCTAGAAAATCTACGCCATTTTCGATTTGAAAACCAGGTAAAAGTTGAATGGAATTACCTGCTTTAAATGCTATTTCTGCATTTTCCCCAATTAAAGCCTGTGCAGTTATTTGATTACTAGCATAGAGCACAAAATTTGTATCTGAAAATTCAGTGTCTATCAAATGTTCCAAAAAGCATTGAGCTTTCACAAAATACGTTGTATTTAGAAGAATGAATAGTAGCAAGCAAGGCTTCAATTTCATGAAATTTTCACAGTTTTTTTAGTGCCATTAAAGCATCTAATTTCCAATGTTATCGTAAAATATATAAAACAACTAGGAATTACAATCAAAGAATGTATAAATACAAACTTTACGGCATATTTGTAGTATCTGAATTTCGGTTATTTGGAATTAAAGAAAGCACATTTAAAGAAACTAAAATAGCTGTTAAAATTAAAGCAGGAAAGCTAACTCCACCCTCCAAAGATTTACGGGATACCTTATACAAACCCGCATCAGTAGCCAATCAAGAATTATACTACTTGAATATCATGGATATTGCACAATATCAAATCAATGGTAAGATGGAAGTTATTATTGATATCGCAAAAGGGAGTAGTGAAAAAGATGCAATGGCATTTTTCTTTGATACCGTTTTAACGGTTTTACTACTAAAGCACCATAAATTTGTTTTTCATGCAAGTGCCGTAAAGGGACCTAAAGGGGCAGTTCTAATTTGTGCGCCTGCTGGTGGGGGAAAATCTACCTTAGCTACCGTATTACTTAACAAGGGGTTCCAACTGATAGAAGATGACCGATGCTTATTGCATTGGGAAGAAAAAGAAGGTCAATTAATGATAAAAAATTATTTGCCGACTATTGATTTATGGCCAGATGTAGCTAAAATTGCACGGAAGAGTGGGCAATTGGAATCAATTGGAAAAATACGGGATAATATCCAAAAAATAAGATATGATGCTAGTAATATTGTGACAACTGATGCGGTACCCGTCCAAAGAATATTTCTAATTAATATGTCAAACTTAAAGGATGAGATTATACAAACACAAATCAAAGGCCTTGCGAAGGTCAACATAGTTAAAAAATTCACCCACTTGGATTACTTGGTTTCTATCGTGAGTCATCCTAAGGCTCAATTTGAGTACTTGTCTAAAATGGTAACAACAGTACCTGTTTTTATGATTAGTCGTTCTCAACTGACTAAGTTAAAAGATGCTTCTGCTCATATTATGAAGGAATTAGGAATAAATCTTTCAGACTTCAGTAATAACTAAAAAAAGTATGAGTAGTATTTTTGGCGCATGGCGATTAGATAATAAGCACTTCAAATTAAATGCTATTGAACAGGTGGTTAGAGAAACAAGTTGGTGGAAACCTGATAAAAAAGGACTCTACCATCAGCAAGAAGTATTTTTAGGGCATCAATTATTAGCGACACAACCAGAACAAATAAAGGAAAATCAACCTTATAAAAAAGCATGCTTATATATTGTAGCTGATGTCAGATTAGATAATCGACTAACACTTAAAAAACAATTAGATGCCTCAGATTTAACTAGTGATTGTCAATTAATAGTAGCGGCTTATCAGAAATATGGAATCAAATGTGTTCAACATTTTATAGGCGCCTTTGCCTTTGTGATATGGGATGAGAAGAAACAACAATTGTTTTGTGCTAGAGACCAGATGGGAATTAAACCATTCAATTATTATTTTAAGGATGGCCTGTTTGCATTTGGCACTCAAAAGAAAAGTATTTTAGCATTAGAAGGAGTTAATAAAGAACCAGATTGGCGTAATATCTTAAATAAGATATCTGATTTTCTTGTCCCTCCCAACTCTACGCCTTATAAGCACATTCAAAAATTAACTCCTGCTCATTACTTAATAGTTGATACTAGTGGCTTAAAGTTGACTCAATATTGGGAATTAGATATTCAAAAAAGTATAACTTATAAAAAAGAGGAAGACTACCTGTTGCATTTTAAGGAACTTTTTCAACAAGCTATCTCAGACCGAATGATATGTGCCAGAGGGATTGGGGCGCACCTCAGTGGAGGCTTAGATTCTTCAGGAATTACTAGCGTTGGTCATCAAGTTGCTCAACAAAAAGGTCAAGCATTTCATGCTTTTTCTTATAGTGTGCCAAGAGATTATCAGGCAGATAACATGGATTTGGTAGAGGAAAACTTATTGACTCATGATATAGTTGACTATTGTAAAATAGAGCATTTCCACAATATATTTACCCCTATTCTATCAGATTTTAAATCAATCGTGGAAGCGACCGCAATAACTTGTGACGGTTTTGCACAAAGTAATAATGTATATACAGAATATGAATTACAGCATGCCATGCAAACGCAGGATATAGATGTTGTATTATCTGGTTTTCCTGGAGATGAATTAGTTACCTCTTTTTGTAGAGCATACTATTTAGCGTACCTCGAAAGAGGTGATTTATGGGCTTACTTTACCAAAAAAGCCAATAGTAGGCATCAATTTAAAGATAAATTTAGAGCGCTAATTGGCACAAAAACTATGCAGTACCTACCTAATATTACGCTTTGGGCTAGGCAACATGCAATTAATTATCGAGAAAGAAAAACCCATTATGCAGGAGAAGGATGGATTATTAATCAAGCTTATTTTAGTAATAATTCCAATATAAAACATTACTTAAAAAAAGAATTTATACCAAGTGGTAAATACCCCGAAAGCTTCAAAGCTTATCAACGAAACCATGTTTGTCGCCCACATACGAGCCGAAGAATAGAGTCAGAAACATTAGCTGGGCTGCGCTTTAAGGTAGAATACAGATACCCCATGACAGATATTCGGCTCTTGCAATATGTTTTATCCATTCCTATGGAGCAAAAAATAAATTTAACGACTAATAGACTTCTTTTCCGACGTGCCATGAAAGGTTTAGTACCTGATAGTATCCGACTCAGAGATATGAAATATAAAGGTAGTCTAAAAACAACCCAATTAGTAAATTCCGTCAAATTTGAGCAAGCCTCCAAGATTGCCTTATGGAAAAATATCAAAGCAGCGAATGCTGCTCCATTTATGAATCAAGATTTAGTAGATAAGTATATACAAAGTAAAAGAAATCCTTTTAATTTATACAAATGGATGGTCTTGGGGCAATTGGGGGTTCAAGGACGGTTTACTTTTTAAAAAATCGTTTGCTTTAAAAAATACTAATGAATACTTTAATAGAACAATTAATAGCCAAAAAGGGTAAAATCGTTTGGCTGGCTTCTTTTCCAAAATCAGGTAATACCTGGTTTCGTTGTTTCCTTTCTGCTTTAATTGATGGAACGATTGATATAAACCAATTAAAAACAGATGGCATTTTTTCTGCCAGACATTTATTAGATGTGACTTATGACATTGATGGTAGATTGTTAGACGAAAAAGAAGTAAAAAATAGGATGCCAGAGGTGATTCGTTTTTACGGAGAAAGAACCCATAAATTACTTTTTTGTAAAATACATGATGCTTATAGCTATAATAGCAAAGGATTTCCTATCATTCCAGAAGAGGTGACCCATAAGGTAGTTTATCTCCTACGTAATCCTTTAGACGTAGTTGCTTCCTATGCCAATCATAATAATTGTTCGAAAGACCAGGCTATCAAAATGATGAATAAAAAGGATGCCTACTTAGCAAGACAGCAGGATGGGTTTAATATTAACAATCAACTACCTCAACTAATGTATGATTGGAGTGGACACGTAAATAGTTGGCATCAGCAAGATAACATTGAAGTATTGACCGTTCGTTATGAAGATATGAAACATAATGGTTTGGCAACTTTCTCTAAAGTTATTGCTGGTTTGGAATTAGAAGTTCCAGAGGAAGATATTGTCAAAGCAATCGAACTGACCAAATTTGATAAATTAAAAAAAGCTGAATCAGAAAAAGGGTTTAAGGAAAAAAATATTAGTAGTCCCAATTTCTTCCGAAAAGGTAAAACTGGAGGGTATAAAGAGGAGTTGAATGCTGAACAGATAGAAAAAATCGTCAATGCGCACGGTGAAACAATGCAACAATTTGGTTATCCTTTACCCGCTATCTCTTAACTAAAATAAATGCTAGAAAAGACAAATCAACTTGAATGGGACCTACTATGTCAATGTTGTATCGCAGCAATAAGTGAAAACAAATTTAAAATTAAGGAAGGTATTGATTGGCAACAACTTTGGTTGCTAACTGCTAAACATAAAGTTCGAGTTTCCCTATATGAAGGGCTAAAGAAATCCCTTAATCCATCTTTAATTCCTAATGCATTCATTAATAACCTAAAACAAATTAATCGGCGGATAGCTAATAATAATTTACAACAAACACAGGAATTAATTCAGTTAAATAATGCCTTCATTGCAGCAGGGATAACCGTCGTTTTTTATAAAGGAAGTATTTTGGCAGCAGAGGCATATAAAAACTTGAAGGCAAGAGAGTATTCTGACATGGATTTGTTGGTAGATACTATAGATTTTCCAAAAATTCAAACCCTACTGGAAGCAAGAAACTATCAAGCAGAGTCCCAAGTCCCCTATTCCTTTTTTAAGAAATTTAGTGACCAGTACTACGAATATAATTTTGATTATTACGAAAATGGACAAAGGCGTTATCACGTTGAACCACATTGGACATTAGGTCCTAAACGCTATCAGATTGCTTTTAGTCTCAAAGATTTTTCAAGTTTCATTATACAAAAAAGAATCTTTGGAAGGACAATAAATACATTTACGCCAGAAGGAAAATTATTGAGTATTTGTTTGCATCATGGTGGACAAGATAACTGGTCTTCCTTAAAACAAATAAGCGATGTAGCTGCAATTATTAAGCAATTTGGGACTCAGATTAATTGGCAAGTGCTATTAGACACTGCTAGAAAGTGGCGGGTTTTAAATTTACTTTTATTAGGTTTAGCTTTAGCGCAATCTATTCTAGAAACACCATTGCCTGCACTAGTTCAACAACAGCTAGGCAACCCTAAGGTTCTCCGTCAGCATAAGAAAGTGATTATTAAGCTAAAAGCGAAAGACGAACATCAAAAAGATATTTCTATAATCCTGAATCGCTTAAAATTTCATTTAACCCTTCGAGCCTCTATTATTACTAAATTAAAAATTCTTTACTATCATTTCTTACAAATAATCATACCGAATGATACAGATGTAGTAGGAAAAAATTTAAATGAAATTAATTATTTTTGGTTGAGTTTGTCCAAACAAATTCGTTTAATTAAATCCTATTTATTACCGTAAAATCATAGTATCTTTACCATATATCTGTAGAGTAAAAATGAGAACGATTTTGGTTAGGATAATCGACACTTTGGACAATGGATAAATTACCATTATCATACAAATTTTTAAATCCGTCATAGCAGGATGTAAACCAATAGTATAGGATAAAGAAAGTAATTGATTTTGTGGAATCATTATATTTTCCCGAAATCAAAAATTAGATTGTTATCTAAGGGACGACAAAAAAATAAACGCTACGTTTTTCAAATGATTTCTTTTTTCAATGGGTTGAAAACCTATGGAAAAAAGAATCAATTGTAAAACTTAAATGTAGCGTTTATTTTTTTGTCAATACTAATATGAATTCCTCTCTAGTATTATCACAATAAGTATAGAGACTAAATATAATTTATACTGAAATTAAACTTTCAAATCTTTGCTCAAATCTTTCAAAGTTTTTTTATTTCATAATAAAAATGGGCTAATTGCTTGCTAATTATACTAGAAACGGGATAAATTTGTGAAAATTAATTTAGAAGTCAGAAGTCA
>CAYMSC010000251.1:0-9006 GCA_964392805.1 uncultured Saprospiraceae bacterium | reverse complement strand
CCCAATGATTCCAAAGGTGCGACATATCATAGCATTGGGTGTAAACCCAATGATTATACAAGAAAGCGCCAAAGGTGCGGCATATAATAGTAATAGTGTCCTATTTTTAGGTCGCTCCTTCAGAGCTAGCGTTTCAACAGCATTCCTATTCCATAGGGCTTCGCCCCATGTTAATATTTGCCGCACCTTTGGTGCTTGTGCGTAACATCAGTTAATAACCTAACTTAATAAATGACCCAAATTACAAAATCACATTGCCAATACCTCGATAAAAAAGACCCACTAGCTTCCCTAAGAAAAGCGTTTTACTTACCCAAGGGCAAAATCAACATGGATGGTAATTCATTAGGTTCCTTACCAAAAATTACGACAAAAAGATTAAAACAGGTTATGCAAAAAGAATGGGGCGAAGGCATGATAGCTTCTTGGGCCAATGCAGGTTGGTTTGATTCGCCCATTACAGTAGGGGATAAAATAGCTCCATTGATAGGCGCCAAAAAAGGAGAAGTCATAGTGGCGGATACTACTTCGGTCAACATTTATAAAGCTTTATGCGCAGCAATTAGTCTCCAAAAAGGTCGAACAATAATGCTGTCCGAAGCAGGTAATTTTCCTACCGATTTATACATGATGCAAGGTATCGAAGCGTTCTCTGATGGAAAATTAATAGCCAAAGTAGTCGACCCTAAAGCTATTTTAGATAATTTGAACGAGGATGTTGCCGTCTTATTACTAACACAAGTGCATTATAAAACAGCAGCCATAAAAGATATGAAATACATCACTAAAAAAGCCCACGAAAAAGGGGTTTTAATTGTATGGGATTTAAGTCATAGTGTCGGTTCGATTGAGGTCGCACTCAATAAATGCAAAGTAGATTTTGCGGTAGGCTGTGGCTATAAATTTTTAAATGGAGGCCCCGGTGCACCTGCGTTTATTTATGTAGCCAAAAGACATCAACAACAAGCTTTACCAATTTTGGCTGGGTGGATGGGGCATCAAGACCCTTTTGCCTTTACAGATGCGTATACGCCTTCCCCCGATATAGCTCGTTTCCGTTGTGGTACACCAGGTATTTTAGGCATGGTAGCTTTGGAATGTGGGGTTGATTTATTTGCTAAAACAACGATTGCCGATTTAAGAAAAAAAGCCATTCAACTTAGTCGCTTATTCATTGAATTAATGGAGCAAGAATGTAAGGATTTTGGCTTTGAATTGGCAAGTCCTAATGAAGATGAAAAACGAGCAGGACACGTTGCTTTTCGGCATGTAGAAGGACATGGAATTTATCAAGCGATTAAAAAAGAAGGGGTAATTTCTGATTTTAGAACACCGGATATTTTACGGTTTGGGATTACGCCGATGTATTTGCGGTTTCAAGATATTTATAAAGTGGTACAATTGATTAAGCAAGTGATGGAGACAAAGGCTTGGGATAAACCAGCATATAAAATTCGAGCAGCGATTACTTAATTTAATAATGCCTAAAATCCATGTTCCTTTAATAATCCGTGGTAGAAATTTTTACCACGGATAAGTAAAGGACCACGGATAAATATAAATTTTTCACTTAATGCGCTATAATTTTATAAATTGCTGATTATCAGATTCAAATAACTTTGAATCAACTCCAAATTTTACTACTATACAAAACTGATTTGGACACAGAGTTCACGGAGAAGACACAAAGCGCACTAAGTTGTAAAATTCAGAAAATCAGTACTTTGTGTACTCTGTGTCTCCTTTGTGTGCTCTGTGTCCTAAAAAATGTATAGTAGTGTAACTCCAAATAATTTTCCTATCTTTGAGAGAAACACCCAAAAATGAAGTTCCTCCAATCAATTATCTCAATAGTTTGCTTGTTTTTTACCATAAGCATTTCTGCTCAACAAGCAAATCCCAATCAATTAACACTTACCACGGTATTGGATAGTATCGAAAAAATAATGGATAAGAACCATATCCCTGGTCTATTGTTGACGATGGCTACCAAAGATTCTGTTATCTATGATGATGGTTTAGGCATGGCGAATTTGGAGGCAGAACGAGCAGTAAATGCGAACCAATTATTTCGCATGGGGTCGATTACGAAAACTTTTGCTGCTTTGGCGATGCTAAAGTTGGAAGCCGAGGGTAAATTTTCTTTGATGGACAACCTCAAAGATGTTGCCCCTAAAGTGCCGTTTAAAAATAAATGGTCAGCTACGCACCCTGTAAAAATCATTCATTTATTAGAGCATACCACGGGATTTGATGATATGCATTTCAAAGCAATTTATAACAAAGGAGAAAATGAATTGCCGACTTTAGAGATGATGCAATTGCATAAGGAATCTTTGAACGCACGATGGCTACCGGGGACAAGATGGTCTTATTCCAATCCAGGATTTGTGGTCTTGGGCTATTTAATTGAAAAATTTAGTGGACAGACTTATCATTCCTATGTCCAAGAAAATTTCTTTGCACCTATAGGAATGACACATACCAATATGGCATCTTTTCCAGCGGAGAAAGAAAACTATGCGGTCGGTTATCGCTATGAAGGAAAACAATTTACGCCACTACCTTTTTATGCGATTCATGGAGGAATTGCAGGCACATTGAATTCTTGTGGGGCAGATATGGCAAAATATATCCAATTTTATCTAAATGAAGGTATGGTAGATAGTAATGCCCTCCTCGCTGAGGGGTGGGTCGAAAAAATGGAGACAGCGAGTACCTCATTAGCCGTTCAGAAAGGAAGAACGACTAGAAATTACGGATTAGCCAATGCTCAAGCATTTATGTTAGAACGTTTTCCTTTTCAAGGACACGGGGGAGGAATTGATGGTTTTTCTTCTATGTTTGGTTATAATAGAGATTTAGGAGTTGGTTTTGCCTTGTCCAATAATGCCAATCGAAATAATGATAAAATTATCTCTTTAATCATTGATTTCCTAACCCAAGATTTTACACCACCCACGCCTCCTACTGCAAATTTGAATCGCGAACTCGTAGAACCTTATTTAGGCTATTATCAAGTTAAAAGTCCAAGAAATCAATTAGCTTATCCTATCTCTGATTATTTTGATGGATTGGAATTAAAATTAATAGAAGATACGCTTTACTCTGTTTATTTATCTGGTAGTAAGAGCAAATTAATTCCTACAAGTGACTTGATGTTTCGGTCCGCAAAGGCAACTGTGCCAACTAGTATTTTGACAGAAGATGAAGCAGGAAAAAAAGTATTCATCGGCAGAAGGTATTTTGAAAAAGAAAGTCTAGTAGGTATATGGATAAAGCGAATTGCCTATTGGGGAAGTTTGTTTTTTAGTGGAACTTTTAGCTTTTTCGGTTTCTTTTGGTTAATCATTCATTTCATTAGAAAAGAATCCTCAACGGCTGTCAGTTCGGTGACAGGTTTATTTGTAAGTGCATTAGGTTTTGCATTTAGTATTATTGCTATTATGCTTATTTTAGAAAATATTACAGATTCTGGAGCAATGAATGGAAAAACTATTTTTTACTTTATAAGCTCAATTTTATGGGGAGTTGGTTCGGTGGTTGGTGCTTATTTGTTAGCACGTAACTTTTCCAATATTCAGAGCAAAACCTTAAAATATTATTTACTATTGTCTGCTATAAGTCTACTTGGCCTAACTATTTATTTAGGATGGCATGGATTTATAGGCTTACGATTTTGGAGTTATTAAAAGTAAAATTATTTAGCACCAAAGGTGGGATATATATCAGCATTGGGTGTTAACCCAATGATAATAGTAACCAAAAAATAGGGTCAAAGGTGCGACATAAATAGCGCAATGTTTTTTATGTCGCTCTTTCAGAGCTATGATTTTATAGCATATATTCGCATTGGGCTATTGCCCAATGTTAATATATTTCGCACCTTTGGTGCTTGTGCATAGCAGGAGTAATTTAAAAAAATAATCAATGAGTTTCAGCAATCAATCTATCGGCAATTACGAAGCAAAAGCAAATCGGTATGATACGATGCAGTATCGCCGATGTGGTAAAAGTGGTATTTTATTACCTGTTATTTCGGTCGGTTTATGGCATAATTTTGGGCATGCGGACGACTTTACCAATATGCGAGCAATACTAAGGTGCGCTTTTGATAATGGAGTAAGCCATTTTGATTTAGCCAATAATTATGGTCCACCATATGGAGCAGCGGAAGAGAATTTTGGCCGAATATTCGATAAAGATTTTCGAGGCTATAGAGATGAGTTATTCTTGTCTAGTAAAGCAGGGTGGGATATGTGGCCAGGACCTTACGGTAATTTTGGCTCTCGAAAATATTTGATGGCGAGTTTAGACCAGAGTTTAAAGCGAATGGGCGTGGACTATGTCGATGTTTTTTACCACCACCGACCAGACCCAGATACACCTTTGGAAGAAACCATGGGTGCATTGCACTCGATAGTACAGCAAGGCAAAGCACTCTATGTAGGCGTTTCCCAATATCCAGCCGAATTAACGGCGAAAGCAGCAGCTATCTTAAAAGAAATGGGCACTAAATTATTTATTCATCAACCAAGGTACAGCATGCTTGACCGTTGGGTAGAAAATGGATTGATGGAGGAATTAGAAAAACAAGGAACAGGCGCTATCGCTTTTTCTCCACTAGAACAAGGGATTCTAACCAACAAATATTTAAAGGGCTTTCCAAAAAAATCGAGAGCAGTCAAAGATGGGCGGTATTTGAAAAAAGGACAGATTACCCCTGAATTACTCGATAAAGTAAAAGCTTTAAATAAAATCGCTCAAGAAAGGGGGCAAAGTATGGCGCAAATGGCCATTGCTTGGTTGTTAAAAGACCCAAGAATTACGACGGTTTTGGTTGGGGTGAGTAGCCCAAAACAGATGTTAGATAATATTAATACGGTCAATAATTTAGTCTTTAGCAAAGGAGAGTTAGAAAAAATAGAATCAATTCTAAAGCGTTAAGTAGTCATTTATTCTAAAAGGTTAGTAATTGTTTAGAGTAGAGACTGCAATTGTTTTTTTGACTGAATTGGGCATTGAAAACCTAAATTTTGTTTCTTAACAGTCTCTATTCTCTCAATGAAATGGTTTCTACTCTCTATTCTAGATAATCACAAAACATACCGCTCAAAAAGGTCGTCCAATACATTTGCTGGATTTTCACAAAGCCCAGGATGCGTATTGGAACTCTGTATAATAGAACTTCGATTAGCCGTCAACCAACGGTATCGAACCGCCATCTCCAAACTACCAATTTTTCCACCTGCTGGACTCCCCTCACAAACCAATTTCCAAGCTGCCAAATATTTTTGCATCCAATCAATATCAATTGACTCAGAAAAGGCGGCGAGTCGTTTTTCATCCAAATGATATTTAATATCCAAGAACTTTTTCCTTTTAGAAAAGAGGATAACGCCTACATTCATAAACTCTTCTCGCTCCACTTTCGGCACAATCCTAATAATCGCATATTCGTAAGTCACTTTATTTGGCATCGGCAGCTTCTTTAGCTAGCAAATCAATCTTTGCCAGTTTGGTATTCAAAAATTCAACATAAGCCGCTCGGCGCTCATTGGGTGTCATGTCGCTCGATTCATCTATTAACCAATCATCGGGAATATTATAGATAATATCTTGAAGGACTTCGGTTGAAAGCGCCTGTTTAATTTCCCTCGCCATTTCTGATAAATTGTCCGCTCGTTCTAATAACACATGGTCTTTTATCATCGGAAAGGTACGAGGAAGCGCATTTCTCCAATTGGCCCAATTATGATGAAAGTATAAACTAGCGCCATGGTCGATGACCCATAATTCTTTTTTCCAATTTAATAAATTAGTGTTCTTTGCTGTTCGGTCAATATTGGTAATAATACTATCCAAAAGGACAACTTTAGAGGCCGTTATCGAATCTGCTACGGAGACCAAAGGGTCATAAGTAATCGCCCCAGAAAGAAAACTCATCCCCAAATTTAAGCCCACACTAAACTTCAATAAATCTTGAATTTCTTCGTCAGGTTCACTTTTACTAAAAGAATCGTCCAAATTCATAAAGACCAATTCTGGTATTTTTAAACCAATTGCTCTAGCCAATTCTCCGCCAATAAATTCGGCTATCAAAGCCTTTTTACCTTGCCCAGAACCTCGAAATTTCAAGACGTATAATAAATCATCATCTGCCTGTACGATAGCAGGTAAAGAGCCACCTTCTCGTAGTGGTTGTCGATATTGAACGACGTCTATGGTTCTAATGTCGATTTTTTTCATAGGGTGCAAGTTAACATAAAACAAAATAATTACTTAACTTTAAGTTTAAGATGAAATCAAAATAAACCTAAACAGCTATGAGTCAACAAAAGAAAAAGAAATCTAATTCAAAAGAAGTACATCATCCTGATGACCGTTTTTTCAGAAAAGTAATGTCTGAAACAGCTAATGTAAGAGCGCACTTAGAAACGTTCTATCAAGAGATTGCCGAAATAGCTGATTTAGATACTCTGACGCAAGAGACTGACGATTTTATTCAGTCTAATCTAAAAATTTTCCGTTCAGATATTATCTATCGTTGTCAATTGAAAACAAAAGAAGACCACTTTTATTTTTCTCTGATATGGGAACATAAGTCACAACCAGAAGAAGAGGTTGCGATTCAAGTAGGATTGTATATTTTTGAATTTTTATACAAACTATCCAAAACAAAAGACCGAAAATTGAACCAATTTTGCCCTTAATTTTTTATAATGGGAAAAAAGATTGGATACCTAAAACTGTACATGAGTTATTTGGTGACCATCCAAAGTTTGAATTTTTTAAACGATTTTTACCAAATTTTGATTTCCTGTTTAAAAACATTACTAAAGAGCCGATTGAAAAATTAATGGCAATTGAACTGTCATTTTTTAGAAGTGCGATGATGTCGATGGCGTTTCGACATAAAATAGACTTGATTTTTCAGCATATTCCAACTATATTTGATGTGTCAGAGAAGGATCATAAAATGACCTTGGGCACTTTTGTATTAGCCATTATCGAAAGAACCCCTCAAGATTTGATGGAAACATTCAAAAATATAGATTTCGACAATAAACCTAATTTTATGAGTACATTAGCAATGTTAAAAGAAGAAGGAAGAGCAGAAGGAGAAGTTAGAGGAAAAGCGATAATTTCCTTAGAGGTTTTACTTAAGACCATTATTAATTTCCCACAGTTTAATGCCAAAGAAATAGCTTTAATTGTCAATTATAAAGAAACTCAACTCAATAAGTTTCTATTGGTTTTAAAATCGAAAGACTTGAAAAGTAGTAAAGTATTTATCGAAAAAGACATTTTAAAAACAGTAAAACTGAACAAAAAAGAACAAAATAAAATTAATAAATTGCTCAAAAAGATAGTTGGACGAGCATAGTTGTTTGTAATAAAATATTTAAAAGGCAGTTATTTAACTAGAATAACTGCCTTTTCTGTTTAATAGTCAATTTGGGGACGATACTTCCTTTTATCTTTTTTCACTAATTTAAAATAGGTAAATTTGGTAGGTTCATTAGATTTTACATTTATTAAATTCAGTTTTTTGCAATCAATTAAATACAACATTTTGACTTTGTTCAAAGCACTACCTATAATCCTATTGTTATTATTTGTAAATACCCAACCTCTTGTTGCACAATCCGACTTATCCGCCACTTGCCAAACCCAAGCTCTCTACCAGCAATTAAAAAATGTAAGCACCGATAAATTATTATTTGGTCACCAAAACACTACTTTAGAAGGTATCGGTTGGGAAGATAGAAGCGGCTTGTCAGACCGCTCTGATTGTCTGGAAGCCGTAGGCGATTATCCTGCGGTTTATGGCTTTGACTTTGTCCGAGGTTTTATTTTTCGACAACATACGATTCGAGCACATGCACGAGGTGCAGTCATCACTTTTAGTGACCACATGGAGAATTTCCAAACGGGTGGAGATTCTTGGGATGTACAAGGTAATCCGGTCCAAGAAGTATTGACGGATAATAGCCTTGCCCAGCAACGACTGATAAATCATTTGAATCAAGTAGCTAATTTTTTAAATACTTTGGTCGATGAAAATGGAGATTTAATACCCGTTATTTATCGACCCTTCCACGAAAATACAGGTAATTGGTTTTGGTGGAGCGAACCGCATTGTACCCCAGAAGAATACGTAGCCCTCTGGCAATTCACCATCAATTACTTGCGAGACGAACGCAATATCCATCATGTATTATACGCCTATTCGCCATCAGACCCAGCTTTTAGTGGGGGCTATGAAGCCCGTTATCCCGGTAATGACTATGTCGATATCGTTGGCTTTGATAGTTATGCAACGATACTGTATGAAATGTTTTTGTTAGCAAATGCCCAACTAGTAGTCGAATTTGCGGAAGCGAATGATAAGGTCGCTGCACTCACAGAATTTGGCGTCAGCGGAGGAGTGCAATTTGCAGATAGACCAGATTGGTTCACCACTACTTTTCTACAAACACTACAAGAAGATGAGATTGCTCGGAAATTAGCCTATGCCCACACTTGGCGAAATGAACGCCCCAATCATCATTGGGTGCCTTTGCCAGAGGAAGCGACCCATACTGATTTTGTCGCTTTTTTTGAAGATGAATTTACGGTATTTGAAAACGATTTGCCTGATATGTACGATTGTAGTTTTATCATCAGTACAGCTGTTGAAGACAATCCATTTTTTAATAAAATTGAGTTGATAATTAGTCCGAATCCATCGGTGGATTATATTCGGGTGCAATTAAATGGTATTGCTGATGAAAATACTTTTGACTTGACTGTTTTTAATCATTTGGGGCAGTTAGTGATGCGAGAAAATGATTATTTTATGGGGAATGAGGTTTCTGTACAACGATTGCCCATAGGTATGTATTTTTTACAGTTAGTAGATAATAAAGGAACTATTGAAGAGACTCTTTCATTTGTTAAAGGGTCATAAGTTCTATAAAAGAACAGATTATAAGAAATGGGGAGTTAGGTCATTAAAAGTAA
>CAYMSC010000250.1:0-9063 GCA_964392805.1 uncultured Saprospiraceae bacterium | reverse complement strand
TCAATGAAATTGACGGTCTGACTTCTGACTTCTAAAATGTCCAGTAGTGTACGTTTCATTTATTTGTTTAAACCAAAAACTACAAAGAACGCTCTTTTCTAGTTAAAATATTTAGTAGTAACTCATAAGGTGCGATATATCATAGCCTAGGGTTATCGCCCTAGGTATATATGATTTACCTACAATCATTGGGTTGCCACCCAATGCTATGATACGCCGCACCTTCGGCGCTCAATAATTTTATATTGCGTAACATCAGGCAAATATTACTATATTTGTTTTTTTAGAAAAATCACTAATTAATTTAAATAATGAAATATACCAAACTCGGAAATACTGATTTAAAAGTCAGTAAAATTTGTTTAGGCACCATGACATGGGGGGAACAAAACACAGAAGCAGAAGGACATGAACAAATGGACTATGCGCTTGATCAAGGTGTTAATTTTTGGGACACCGCAGAAATGTATTCTGTTCCAGGACGTGCAGAGACCTATGGTAGTACAGAGAAAATTATAGGGACTTGGTTTAAAAAATCTGGAAAAAGAGATCAAGTTGTTTTAGCTACTAAAATAGTTGGTCCGTCTCCTGGCATTACTTGGGTTAGAGATGGGAAGATTGATTTTAGTCGTGCTTCTATTACAGCCGCCATTGAGGCTAGTTTACAGCGATTGCAAACGGATTATATTGATTTGTACCAACTGCATTGGCCAGAACGTAGAACTAATTTTTTTGGTAAAAAAGAGTTTAAATATTCCGCAAATGACCCTTGGAAAGACAATATGTTAGCCGTTTTGGAGAGCATGCAAGATTTAGTAAATCAAGGCAAAATTCGCCACTTTGGTATTTCTAATGAAACCCCTTGGGGCTTTTCTAAATTTTTAAACTTAGCTGAAAAACACGATTTACCAAAAGTACAGACGGTACAAAATCCATACAGTTTATTAAATAGAACCTACGAAATTGGGATGTCAGAAATTTCTATCCGAGAAAAAGCAGGCTTAATTGCTTATTCTCCAATGGGATTCGGCATGTTGTCTGGTAAGTTCCACAAAGGCACCGATAAACCAACAGATAGAATTAATAAATGGAAAAATTATAATCGGTATAGTAGTGAACTATCAAAAAAAGCAACAGGAAAGTATCTGAAAATAGCAGAAGCACATGGTATGACTTTAGCAGAAATGGCTTTAGCTTTTGTGACGACCAGACCATTTATGACTGCGACTATTATTGGCGCAACTTCTATGGCTCAATTAAAAGAGAATATTGGTAGTATTAAATTCGATATTTCTAAAGAATTGATGAAAGAGATTAATGCGGTGCATCAAGAGATCTCTAATCCTGCGCCATAGAAAAGAAGTCAGAAGAGAGACCGTTATCTTCGATAACTGTCAGAAGTCAGACTTTGATATAGGCTAATCTGACTTCTGACAGTTTATGAAATAAACGGTCTGACTTCTGTTCTCTTATTTATATTCATTCTGTACCATTATAACTTCTGCCATAATACTCATGGCAATTTCCTTAGGTGTTTTTGCTTTGATAGAAATACCAACTGGCGAGTGAATCTTTGCAATCTCTTCCGCAGAAAATCCAGCAGCTTCTAGTCTTGCCACTCTTTTTGCCTGCGTTTTTTTACTACCCAAAGCCCCAATATAACCTACCTCTGATTTCAGTAAAATATGTAGTGCATTATCATCAATTTTAGGATCATGAGATAATACGACTGCATAAGTATAAGCGTCTAAAGTATAATCGGGCAATACTTCCGCAGGATATTTTTCGTAAATGCTATCTGGTTCAGTGGCAAATTGGGTTTTATTGGCAAAAATGCCTCTTGGGTCAACTACAATCGTTTCAAAACCATACATTTTTCCTAAAGTCACCAAATCAACGGTGATATGTGCAGCACCAATAATTAATAATTGACTTTTGCGTGGAAAAACTTGAGCAAAATATTTTACCCCTTCATTTTCTACCAACTGATTTTTTCGTTCTCTATACACTCGAATTCCTTCTTCAATCAAAAAAGCAGGCAATTCTTGACCTAAAGCCGTTCGGTCGGGCATAACTAAAAGGTGTTGGCTTTCGCCTGCCTGCAAACGAGTCAACAATACACAAGGTTTATTATTATTGAGATTAGCTTGTAATCTTTCCCAAACTGCTTGTTCGGCAGGGCGTTTATCAAAGGCAAGAAATTTTTCTGCATAGACTTGAATTTTTCCACCACAACTTAAACCTACCCCCCAAGCTTCTTCATCTGTCACGCCAAAATCTAATTGCTGTCCTTCTCCTGCTGCAATCAAGGGTAAAGCTGCCTTTATGACCGCACCTTCCACGCAACCACCACTTACTGAACCTGCCATTTCCATATCCTCGGAAACCAATAAAGCAGAGCCAACAGGTCTAGGCGAAGAGCCCCAAGTTTTGATAACTGTAGCGACCGCAAAAGGTTTTTTAGTTGCCGTCCAGTCATTAATAGTCACTAATAGTTCTTTCATTCAAGTATTTTTTAAAATTTTATACTACTTTTAAGCAAAAGTAAGCATTGAGTTGTTAAGTGAGTAGATAATAAAATAAAATCATAATAGTTCATGGCAAAGATAAAATTTACAGCAGCCCTAAAAAGATTTTTCCCTGATTTAACAGAATTAGACATTAGTGGCGGAACAGTAGCAGAAGTTATTCAAGCGACCGAAGTTAAATATCCCGGTATCAGTGATTATTTATTAGATGAAAGAGGGGCCATTCGGCAACACATGAATATTTTTGTCCGAGGCGAATTAATTGAAGATAGGGAAACTTTGCAAGATGCTTTAAAAGAGAATGATGAGATTGTGATTTTTCAGGCTTTGTCTGGTGGGTAATCAAGTCTATAACTTATGCAGCAAAAAAAATTATTAGTCGGCACCTCTAAAGGCTTAGTTGTTTTTGAGAAACAAAATCAAACTTGGCAGATACAACAAACTCATTTTTTAGGCTTTCCCGTTTCTGTTATTTATGTCAATGAATTAACTAAAACTTGGTGGGCAGGCATTTCGCATCATCATTGGGGGCAAAAATTGCATTTTTCTAAGGATGAGGGAGCAACTTGGCAAAGCGTTAAACCACCACTCTACCCTAGAAACGCACAAATTGGTTCTGGCAAACCTGCCACTTTAAAAAAAATATGGGCCATACAGCATGGTGGTCCGCAATATCCTAATCGACTTTGGGTAGGTACCGAACCCGGTGGGTTGTTTCTAAGTGAGCATAATGGACAAGACTTTGAACTAGTTACAACTTTATGGAATCATCCTAGTCGCATGAATCAACTACAATGGTTTGGGACAGGACGCAGCGAACCGTTTATACATTCCATTGTCATCGACCCATTAGATAGCAACCACATTTATATCGCAGTCAGTTGTGCAGGTATTTTTGAAACGACCGATAGTGGTCAAACTTGGCAGCCGAGAAATAAAGGATTGATTGCCGCCTACCTACCAAATCCACACGTAGAGATTGGGCATGACCCCCATCGTTTATTTGCCTGTGAGCATAATCCAAAGGTCCTTTGGCAGCAAAATCATTGTGGTATTTTTAGAAGTACCGATGGAGCTAAAAGTTGGACGGATGTAAGTGATAAATCAGGAATTGCCAACTATGGTTTTGCCTTGGCTATCGACCACCAATACCCGCAAACTGCTTGGGTTATTCCTGCCATCAGTGATGAATTAAGACTTGCCCCAAATCAAGCTTTAAGTGTTTGTAGAACTACTGATGGTGGAAAAACATGGCAAACTTTAAATAAAGGCTTACCCCAAGAAAATTGTTTTGATATTGTATTTCGACATGCTTTGGCTATTGATGGAACTACCTTAGCATTTGGAACAACGACAGGAAATGTTTATTTATCGGAAAATGGTGGAGGCGAATGGGAAAGTTTAAGTCATCATTTAGCGAGAGTAGAGTGTGTTTGTTTTGTATAAAATATTTTACCTATCTCAGTATTTTTTCTAAAATAAATCGTAAGAAAAAGAGCTTCCAGAACTTGAAGTTCTGGAAGCTCTAAGCACTTCAAAATAAAGTATATTTGAACGGAAAAAATTAAGTAAAAAACGCTTTTCACTCAATCGACAACCGCCTACTCTGTTAAATCAAAATCATTCAAAAAGCCCGTATGAAAATTACCTGCTTTAAAATTTTCATCTTTCATCAATCGCTGATGAAAAGGAACGGTAGTTTTAACGCCCTCTACAATAAATTCATCTAAAGCTCTAGCCATTTTTTTGATACATTCTTCTCTAGTCTGGGCTTTACAAATCAATTTAGCAATCATTGAATCGTAATGTGGAGGTATAGAATAGCCTGCATATACGTGGGTATCGACTCGTACTCCATGACCTTTTGAACTATGAAAAGAAGTAATTTTTCCAGGACTTGGTCTAAAGTTATTAAAAGGGTCTTCGGCGTTGATTCGACATTCAATGGCGTGCATAGTGGGGATATAATTTTGCCCAGAAAGTTTATGCCCTGCTGCCATTTTTATTTGTTCCTTAATCAAATCATGGTCGATGACTTCCTCTGTAACAGGGTGTTCCACCTGAATTCGAGTATTCATTTCCATGAAATAATATTTTCGGTGTTTATCCACAAGAAATTCGACTGTTCCAACACCTTCATAATCAATAGATTTGGCTGCAAGAATAGCGGAATTCCCCATGCTTTCTCGCAGTTCATCAGTCATGAAGGGAGAAGGACTTTCCTCTACTAATTTTTGGTGTCGTCTTTGAATAGAACAATCTCTTTCTGAAAGATGGGCAACATTACCATGCTGGTCTCCAATCACTTGAATTTCAATATGCCGAGGTTCTTCGATAAATTTTTCTATATAAATTCCTGCATTGGCAAAAGAAGCTTGTGCTTCATTTCGTGCCATATTCCAAGCACTCTCTACTTCATCCGCTTTCCAGACAATACGCATTCCTTTTCCTCCTCCACCAGCCGTAGCTTTAAGAATAACAGGATACCCTATTTCCTTAGCTTCCTTGAGTGCATGATCAACATCTTTCAATAAACCACCAGAACCAGGTACGACAGGCACCCCTGCTTTAATCATGGTTTCTTTAGCAGTAATCTTATCACCCATTTGGCGAATCATCGCAGGAGAAGGGCCAATAAATTTTATACCATATTCAGCACAAACCTCTGCAAAATCAGCATTTTCTGCTAAAAATCCATATCCAGGATGGACCGCATCAGCATTGGTAATCTCTACCGCAGCCATAATTTTTGACACACTTAAATAAGAATCTTTAGACGCAGGAGGACCGATACAAACTGCCTCATCCGCAAATCGAACGTGCAAGCTTTCTCTATCAGCAGTTGAATAAACAGCAACTGTCTTCACTCCCATTTCCTTACAAGTTCGGATAATCCGAAGGGCAATCTCTCCTCTATTGGCTATGAGAATTTTTTTGAACATCATACTTTTAGTTTTAAAAAAAACGATGAAAATAAATGCAACTGTTTAAGGAATGTTTTCATTAAAGGATTAAAATCCGAATCAGAAAAACACGCATTAAAATACTTCAGTAGTTTTCATCAATACTAAATGTCTTAATTAACTGAAGGTCTAGTAATAAATGCTGCATTACACAAACATTTATTATAATTGCTTAATCTCTAGCCATTAGGGTCAACTAAAAATAATGGTTGGTCATATTCTACGGGGGAAGAATCTTCTAATAAAACTTTGACAACTTTTCCACTAATCTCAGATTCGATTTCATTGAATAGCTTCATCGCTTCAACGATACAAACAACATCTCCTACATTAATCATATCTCCTACTTTAAGGTAAGGAGGTTTTTCTGGAGAAGGAGACCGATAAAAAGTACCAACAATCGGAGATTTTACTTCTAGGTAATTTGTTGTCTCTTTAGCAGGTGCTGCTGGTGTTTCGGCAGGTGCTGCTGCTGGTGTACTAGCGGCCTCTACTACGGGTGCTGGGGGAGCATAAGCAGGCGGCATCGTAGGCACAGAAATTACTTGCTGTGTAGCTGGAGTAGCTTTCATTTTATGATATTCGTCTGTACGAATAGTCATTTCAAATTCGCCATCTTTCAATTTAAATTCTGAAAGATTAGTTTTATTAATTAATTTAATGAGGTCTTGTATTTCTTTAAAATTCATTTTACTCGTTTTGGTGTAGATAACGGGTTTTTGTTGAGCCTAAAAAGCTGCAATATACATATTGAGTTCGGATAATTATAGAAAAAAAACTAATTAGTAACGACGAAATAATAAGTTGGTCATCTGGACGAGATTATTTTGGTTCTAGTTTTTCTTTAAAAGAGGGAGTATTGTTGATACTATGACCGATTTTAAAGTAAAAATAGGATCAAAAGAAGCCGTCCTAGATGTTCAAGTTATTGTTTTGCCGTTACTTAGTTATTTAGGTTTGAAAACAGCGACAGTATTAGTAAAAATTGACTACAATGATTTTGAAATAAATAACTAAAAATGCTAAGTAAAAATAAGCCAGCAAAATTTAATCGTTGCGGATTGTTTTGTCTGGCTACTTACTACTCTTATTGAATAAGTTTTTAACGCTTAGCTCTTTCCATATAGTTACCTGTTTTGGTTTCGACTTTTACTATATCTCCTTCATTAATAAACAAAGGCACTCTAATTTCAGCTCCTGTTTCAGTCGTCGCTGGCTTAGTAGCATTAGTGGCGGTATTTCCTTGTACGCCAGGCTCTGTATAAGTTATTTTTAAATTAACGTATTGAGGTAGGTCTATCGTTAGCGGCGTTTCTCTAGCAGCATCAAAAAGAATTTCGATTTCAGCCCCTTCTTTGATAAACTTTGGTTGGTCAATCATTTTTTCTTCCAAAGCTACCTGCTCATAAGTTTCGTTATCCATGAAGTGGAAAGCATAATCATCTTTATAAAGATATTGAAATTTTCGACGTTCTACTCTAACTACAGAAATCTTATGTCCCGCAGGAAAAGTATGGTCTACTACTTTCCCCGTAGCAAAACTTTTAAGTTTGGTCCGAACGAATGCGTTTCCTTTACCGGGCTTAACATGCTGGAAAGAAACAATAGAATAAACATCCTTATTAAAATCAATACACAAGCCATTTTTAATATCAGAAGTATTCGCCATAATTTAATTGATAATTAAAAAAAGTAAATAAAAATTACTAGTTCAACTTTAAAAAGAGTGCAAAGGTATTAAAATCCATACAAAACTCCGGCAGTAATCGTTGAATTAACTTCTCCACCGACTCTAAATTTGAATTCTCCAAAATAATTAAGGTTAGATGTTTGAGAAGCAAGTTGAGCGCCTACTCCTAAATTGATGCCTACATTAAATCCTTCTTCTATAATAGGTAAAGAAGCATCCCCATCAATTTTAACATTAAAAAAGTTCAGTCCACCAACAGGATAAATCTCTAGGTCATCCCCCATTTCGATTAATTTATATCGAGCATCCAAATCAATAGACAAATAACTAACTGACGCATCCCTCAAAGATTTATCTTTAAAAAAAAAGCTAATGCCAGGAGCAGCGAATAATTTTTCATCTATTTCGTAAGTTCCTCTAAAATTAAGTCCCAATCTGGAAAGATTATCTCCATTGGCAAAAGTTAGACCTCCGCCTAATTGTATTTGAGCATTTGTAGAAGTAGAAAAAAAGAGGAAGGATAGTAGGAAAAAAGAAAAGCGTACAAAATCTCTCATATGCAAACAAGTATTATTTCGTAAAAATGCAATTTACACAAAAAAAATTAAAAAATGTAAGCCAGTTAGCAATAGTTTAGGCATCGAATGGGTTAATCTAAACGTATTAATAATAATTTTTATGTAAAGTAGTAGTTACAAGGAACCTTTTTTAAAAATTTATCCTTATAAGCAAGACAATATATAGAATAGAAAACCATTTTTAGTAGCAACTCCAATTACATCGAATATATAGCTTTTTTACATTTGACTCTTTTTTGTTAAAATTGTATATTTAAGCAATAAAAAATGACTTACTGATAAAAATGTTACGACCTAATTACATACAACTTACACAAGAGTTAATTGACTCGCTCAAACACTTTGATTACACCTTGCTCACCCCAAGCATTAATAGTCACGAATTGCCTGTGATTAAAATCGCCATTCGCTCTAAAGAAAGAAATAAATTTTTAGAAGCATTGGCGGAAAATGTAGATTTTCAAATCGTTCAAAGTAAACTAGATTCTACTATTTTAACCACTAATTTATCGGTTGATAGTTTTATAACCATAGAAATTTATCATTTCTTCCATGTAGACCGATTGACTTATTTGGATGCAAAAGAAGTTATGGCCAATAGAAAATCGTGGGATAATGGTTTGTATATTCCAAAGTTAGAACATCTATTAGAGTTTAGTATTTTGAATAGCTTTTTGAATGAAGAAGGTTTAGATGATAAAATTATTAAGCAATTTGAAGATTTGCATATCCTTTTACAGGAGGGCTTATTAGATGACTTTAATGCTAAATACGATACGTATTTCAACAGTTTTTATGACTTAATAGATTATAAAGAAACAATTGCCAATCATTTCCGCAAGCAATTAAAACAATTCCCTGCTAATAAATTTGCGAATAGAATGAAATTGGGTTGGATCAATGTCAAACAATTATTTAAGCGTTCTGCGGTATTCTCTTATTAATTAAAGAGACCATTCTATTGTCAGAAGTTAGACTAAAAATTAAAGTTTTCTGTCAGAAGTCAGATAAGATATTCAGATCTTATCTGACTTTTTATTTTTTACCACAGATAAGTGAGAGCATGTTTAAATTTTCATGATTGAGCGGAAGTGAGCAAATTTTGTTTTGTAGTAGGCAAAAATCATCCTTTTGGCTGGTCAAAATTTTTAACAATCTACAAGATAAAATTTGTCGCTTGTAGCCAATTGATGGAATTTTAAACATGCTCTGAAGGGACACGGATATTAGATAAGGGTTTGGTTTTTACCACGGATAAGTGAAGGGACACGGATATTAGATAAGGGTTTGGTTTTTACCACGGA
>CAYMSC010000249.1:0-9098 GCA_964392805.1 uncultured Saprospiraceae bacterium | reverse complement strand
CCTTTCTCTCGACGCAACTTCATTCTCTCTTCTAAGGTCAAAATAACAGTCTCTTCTTTCTTTTCATTAATTTTTAAAGTTGTTCTTCGATTTTGCTGATGTAAATCTTCTCCACAATCAACGCCATTGCCACAATCATTAATTAATTGAGTCTCTCCGTAACCTACTGCCGACATTCGTTGAGCAACATCTCCACCCAATTTTTTAGTTAAATAATCTTTTGCACTATTGACTCTTCTTTGAGACAAGTCCATATTATAAGCATCTTGACCTCTAGCATCTGCGTGTCCACCTAATTCGATAGATAACTCAGGATTGTGCTCAATTACTTTTGATAAAGAATCTAAAATCCAGAAAGAACGTGGCTGTAATTCAGCACTATTATATTTATAGTAAATATTTGGAATGGCTAATTCTTCACCAACTGTGATAGAATCTAATGTAACTGGAAAGATAAATCGGTCGCCGTATTCTCCGTCAATTTCGAATGGAGGATTATTTAAACCATTTACACAAAACTTAGTTTTTTCGGTAGCACAACCCTCATCGTAAGAAATATTAATTTCTTTAGCAAAATAGTTTGGTGCTTGAATCAACATAGTTAGATTGTTGCCATAAGTCATATTCTCAAAATAAGTAACGCTACTGTACTTATTAGTTGGCATTTCTGTATAATCTCTTTTGAAAATTGTCTTTTGTGCGTCGTGGTCGTAAATTTCTATTTTTATGTCGGTATAATCTAAGGCAGTTTGGTCGGCTCTATAAATTTCAAATCCTAGCATAAATTTTTCGGCACTTCGTTTGCCTTTTTTAGGATTTTTTGGACCTGGAGTAGCTGAGAGGGTAAAAGCTGTGCATAGCATAATAGCTAAGACTAAAGAAGTCAATACTTTTTTCATGTTCTGGGAAATTTAATACTTAAATAATTTTTGGATAAAAGTTTAGAAACGTTGGAAGAACTCCAAAAGGCAAGTATAGGGAGTACCAAATAGCAAGAATGTGGGATTTTGCTACTTAATGGATAATTGTGTTCTGGAATTAGTCTATAGTTTCTGTATGCAATATACGTACAAGTTTTGAATAATGTTCGCACGTAGAATAATAATAATGTTTAAATATTTGAATTTGTATAATTTAAGTCATAAAAAAAAACATATTTTTATTTTTAAATATGATATTGGCATGCAAAAACGGACAAAATGGAGGAAATAGCCTAATTTTAAAGTCTTTAAAAAGTAGGAAAAAAGGATGATTTTTAGAAAAAGGGGTATCTATTTAGTGCTTAACTTTTTTAACCATAAAGTTTATATAGTTGATAAGTCCCATTATAATCAGAAAGAAAATTAAGCAATAATATTTTCTATTTTATTGAATATCCTCCGAAATGAATTCGGAGCAGGCTGTGGCCCTTTAAGAATCCGTGGTAGAAATATTTACCACGAATTCTTAAAGGGTCACGGATAACTACTACTTTTTATTTGAGGTTCTATAGATTATTGATAAGGATTTCTAAATAATAAAGAAAACTGACTACGATGAAGCATAGATTTAGACAAAAAGACTAACCTTATTATATATACTATATCCTATCGAATAATTATTAAATAAAAATAAAAATAAATTTCAAGGAAATAACTAATTGATTATCAGGTTATTAGGTTGAATTTTAAAACGTATTTTTATTCTTTTTTTAAAAAATAAAGAAAAAAATAAAAAAAGGATAGGGGGTACTTTTAATATTTTCGTTTAGTAAATGTAGCCAATAACTAATCAATAAAAAATTAACTTCTTTGAAGAATTCCGTGGTCGATTTGATTTTAAGATTTTTCTGACCAAAGGGAGAGAAAAATTTTAGAATTAAAACGACTTCTCACGGAATTTTCAAAGAATAATTGTTAAAGACTACGATTCAAAATAAAAATCAATTTCTAACTACGGTCAATAAAATGTAGTGTGAGGTAAAGCACCTACCCTAGATTTTATTGCCCATATCAAAAACTTAATAAGATGAAAAGTATCCAAAAATTTGTAATGATTGCCTTAATGGCATTAGCAATGGTGGCTTGTCAAAAAGATAATGAATTTTCTAAGCCTATTAATAATACAACTGGACAAAAAGTAACAAGCGTTGTCAATTCAGATAACCATTCACACCCAGGAAGAAAATGTAGTTCTGCAGCACACATGGAACAAAAATTACAAGATCCAACTTACCGAGTAGCATACGATAAAATTAATGCAAGGTTTGAAAGAAACATACAAACTAGAAGTGCGCAAAGTCGGTCTGCTTGTAGTTCCCCAACTATTTTACCAGTAGCAGTACATTTTCAAGGAGTTAGTGGAGCAGATAGAGCTTGTTTGATAACTGCAGCGGAGGAAGCTATTCAAGTAATGAACGACGATTTTCAAGGCAAAAATAGTGACATCGTTCAATGGACAAATAACGCAGCTAGATTCTATCCAGGCATTAGCAATGGAGAAGCTTGTCTTGGATTTGCCTTAGGTAGCAAGAATCACCCAAGTGGTTTTGGTTTAAACGACGGAGACTTAGCAATTACCATTAACCAAACGAATAGTGACGAAAGTAGTGCATGGGCAGGATACATCAATATTTTTGTAGGAGATGCAGACGGTTCTTTAGGATATGCGCCATTAGGTGGAAGTGGAAATGGAGATGGGGTAATGATTAGCCAATCGGCTTTCACTATCGGGACTACTTGTGGAAATGTAGGAGGAGTTGCTCCAAATGATTTAGGAAGAACATTGACGCACGAAATGGGACATTACTTAAACTTAGACCACGTATGGGGAGACGGTGGCTGTAATTCAGATGACGGAGTAGCAGATACCCCAAATCAAGCAGGAGAAAACTACGGATGTCCAACTTTAGGAGGTACAAAAGCATGTAGTGGAGTAGAAGCATTACACATGAGTTACATGGATTACCCAGATGATGCTTGTATGTATATGTTTTCAGCAGGTCAAACAAGTAGAATGGAAAATTGGGTAAACAGTGGTTTGTTGGATAATCTTAAAAAGGATGTTTTAAGCGAGACAACTGAAGGAAGTACAGAAACCGATACTGATGAGGATGATAATACAGAAACCGATGGTGGTACAGAAACCGATACTGATGAAGATGATAATACAGAAACTGACGATGATACAGAAACCGAGGAGACTGATGAAGATAACACAGATGATACAAATGAAGAAGAAGGGACTGATGATGATGAGTACGAAGAAGAACATGATGAAGAGTATGAAGACGAAGAGGAAGGTGACTTTGAAGAAGGTAATGAATCTTTAAGTATTATTTCAATAGAAGTGACTTTGGATAACTATGGCTCAGAAACAACTTTTGCAATTGAAGATGAAGATGGTGAGGTGATAGCAGCATTTGGACCTTATGCAGATGACCAAGCAGGAACAGTTATCAGAGAATCTTTAGAATTACCAACAGGCTTTTATACTTACGTGATTTTTGATGACTATGGCGACGGTATCTGCTGCTTCGAAGGTGATGGAAAATGGAAATTAAGCAAAGATGGAGAGGAAATAATGGATTCAGATGGTCAATTTGGATACTGGGAAGAATATGACTTTATGGTTGGCTACGGAAGGTTACAAGCACCAGCACATAGAAGAGATGCAAAAACAACGAATAAAATAGGTAAGCGATAAAAGTTAGGATTGAAAATAGCTATTAAGCAGTAAACCGAATATAAAATATCACATTCCAGAACCGAAACTTGAAAGCCCTGCTATTTTAAATAGTGGGGCTTTAAGCTTTTAAAACTAATAATTATGAACTATTCAATTATCAATAATGTCCAGAGCATGACCTTTATTTTAAGTTTATTCGTGACGACTTTGAGTGTATTTAGTTGTAGTAATCAACAAAAAAAACTACAAAAAATAGCGATTTCTGAACCAATAATTACTTTAGAAAAAGAAAGAACTAGGGGAGACCGAGCACCTCGCTATAAAGTTGAAATATTTGATGAAAAAGTAGTAAAATATACTGGATTAGCGAATGTTTCTGTAATGGGGGAGCAATTAATTGGATTAGAAAAGGTCGAGTATGATGCTATTTTAAAGCAATTAGAAACAGCGGATTTTAAGACTTTGAAAACTAGTTATAAAGGTGGTATGCGAGATTTACCTTTGACTTCGATTAGTATTGGGGAACAAAAAGTAACCTATAATCAAGATAATTGTCCTAAGCAATTGAGTGGATTAGCGATGGCTATTGAAAAAATAGTGAGTGATAAGGTTTTGAAATAAGGTGAAATTGGTAGAGCAGACTTTAGTCTGTCCTGTTGATAGACCTTTAGATTTATCATAGTAGTCTTTCACGGTCTAAAGACCGTAGAACTGGACAGACTAAAGTCTGCACTACCAGCTAAAAAACAACCCGATAAGAAATAGAAGGTAAAATAGGTAAGACATTTTGTTGTTGAATCCCACTCTCTTCTGGAAAATCTAGATCTTCTTGAAAATATTGAAAATAAGGATTTTTACGATTATACAAATTATACACCCCGATATTTAAGGATTGGTCCACTTTTTCGCCCTGCCATTTATAATAAAAACCTGCATCTAAGCGGTGATAAGCAGGTAATCGATTGCCATTAATAGACCCAATTCTTTCTTCGTCACCAGAAACCAAATTGCTGAGTGGAATAAAACGGGATGCAGTCTTAATTAAAGTGTAGGCTTGTCCAGAACCATATTGCCAATGCGCAAAAAAGGAAAATTTAGGGTTGATTTGATATTTGATGGATGCTTTGAGTTCATGTGGATGGTTAAATCGGAAAGGGTAGGATCCGCCGCCAGTATTTTCTTCAAAAGTTCGTTCGGAGATGATGTAGGCATAGTTTAATTGACCAGTTAAGTTGCCTTTGTTTCTAGAAAAGCTAGTAGAAAATCCATAACTTTTACCCGTACCAGTAGTTATATTCTCTTCCCAAAAGGTGGGGTCTATTTCTACTAATCCTGGCAGATTGGTGAAAAGGGCATCATCAAAATAGGTAATCAAATTATCCATTTTTTTATAGAATACATCAAAATTCGCCTGCCAACCTTTAGGAGCATCATAATTTAGATTCCATGCAAATTGCAAAGCGGTTTCAGGTGCTACATTGCTAGTTGAAGGAACCCATAAATCACTAGGGAGACCTCCACCAGAGGTACTTAAAATATGTAAGCTTTGTGCCATTTTACTTGCGGAAAGCTTGGTAGACCAGTTGGGAGTTAATTTACTTTGTATACTAAACCGAGGTTGCGGGATAAAATAGTTTTTACCATTAGTCAAAAAAAGAGCAAAATGAACACCTCCTTGTAGAGAAAGTTGCTCTGAAATAGCAACATTATCCTCTATATAAAAATTGAGTTCTTTTGTTTTGAAAAGTGGTGGAACGTAAAAGTTATCAATAAGGTTGATGGATTCTAGATATTCTTCCTCAGTTTCTGCATTTTCGACTGAATGATTTACCTCACCTGATTCAAAGGACCGAAAAAGAAAACCTCCACCAAATAATACTTGATGTTGAGAATTCGGGTAATATTCCAAATCTATTTTTAGACCAGCATCTTTTACTTTTGAAACGAAGGTGTAAAAATAATAATTGTAGTCAAAGCCACCAGCGAAATCATATTGCTGATCTAAGTAATTCAAACTCCTATAATCATATTGACTTAGTGTGAAAGTAGTATTAGAAAATAGTTGATTTCCAAATAAATGATTCCATCTAAGCGAACCAATTTTATTGCCCCAGAATAGTTGTTGCTCTTGTTCTTCAAAATCGAATTCATCAAAATCAATATCTTCATAATAATAGCTACTCATATCCTTATAATCATCTTGACCTTGATAATAGCTGATGAAAACTTGGTCTTTTGCAGAAAAACGATGATGGAATTTTGAATTAATATCAAAGAAAAAATAATTGATTGAGCCATCAAAACCGTCTCTTTCTTTATTTTTTGCGCTCAGTTTCTTCAAAAGTGGGTCTAAATGAGTTCTTCTAAGCGCAACAATTAAACCACTTTTATCTTTTTTGACAGGACCTTCAACCACCAATTTACTGGCAAGTGTACCTATTTCAGCTTCCGCTTTCCACTCTTTGGTATTTCCTTCTTTAACTCGTACATCTAAGACAGAAGATAATCGACCGCCATATTTTGCCGAAAAACCATCGGTTAGAAAATTGGCACTTTTTATTATATGCGTATTAAAAACAGAAAAAAGCCCCAGGGAATGAGAAGGATTATAAATAGGTACACCATCTAAAAGGACTAAATTTTGATCTGAGGGCCCTCCTCTGACATTCATTCCACCGATACCATCTGACCCACTTTGTACGCCCGCCTTAGTACCTAGAAATCGAAGTAAATCAGGTTCACCACCTAGCGAAATATTGGTCGTTAAATCATTTAAATTAACCTTTTCGCCTTTACCTAATGCCAAATGCGCTTGTTGTTTATCAAATTGGGCATCGGTGACGATGACTTCTTGTAAAGTAATAGACGGTTTTAGAGCGATATTAATTTTTCGATTCTTTGAATGCATTAGGGCTTCAACTCTTCCTTGATATCCTAAATATGAACTTTGTAATTCTATTTTTCCTTCGGGTACTTTTAAACTAAAAAAACCATAATCATTAGAGGTCGTTCCTTTTCCAGAATAGGCTTCCCAAATCGTTGCTGCGACCAACCTTTCTCCACTTTCACTATCCTCTATATAGCCACTAAGGGTAAAATACTCTTTGGGTTTTTCATATAAAATGATGTGGGCGTTTTCTAATTTAAAAGTAACATTGGTTGTTTTTAAGCATGCTTTTAAAATATAATCCAATGATTTTTGCTGATGGGAAAGGCTAATTTTTTGAGTCCTTGAAAAGAGGCGAGGGTGGAAGGCAATACTAATTTCAGCTACCTCACTTAAGTCGATTAGAGCATCCGCGATGGGCGTGTTTTCCGTTTCAAAATCAATGACTTTTGCTAAAGTTGATTGCCCAGAAAGAGAACTAAAAACGAATAGGTTAAATAAAAAAATCACTGCCCGACCATAATTCGAGTAGTGATTTTTTAATTGGATTGCAGACTTAAGTCCTAAAGAAGGCATATAGCATTCTAAAGAACTACTATGATTATTTTTAGTAATGTTTATTAGGTTTGCAAGATGCGTCTCCCCCTCTGGAGGGGGTTGGGGGGAGGAATTTTTTGAGTCATTAATTATTCCACTCCTCGACCCCCGCTTGCGGGGGAGATTATCCTGCAAGTTCATAACCTTATATTTTAAATTGGAAATTTTTGTTATCTAAAAATATATGGAACCATGTACATGAACAATTAAATCATTTACTGACAAATCCCATTATTTAATTCAAAAGATTGACTATCAATCTGGACCAAGTCCATTTGATAAACTTCTACTATATAATCTAAGACGTCCTTGGGCGTAGCTTTAACAAAACTAGCCGTTAATCCACAATCCTGCATGGCTGCATTAGTTATAGTGGTTTTTACCTTAAATTGTTCGGCTAAATCTGCCACAACTGTTTTTAAAGGGACATTTTTATAAGTCAAGTTCTTAGTTTTCCAAGCACTTGCATTTTTATTATCGACTTTGGTTTCTGTAATTTCATTTTTTGTTAAGTCAAAAGTTCCTTCTTCTCCTTTCGTTAAAATTACCCCTTTGCCAATAAGGGTACTGCTAAACTGGACTTTTCCTTCTTCCACAGCTACTTTTATTTTGTCTTCCGTAGCAATACTTCTCACGTTAAAGATGGTACCTAAAACTTTCACACTTGCCTTTTCTGTTTGTACTTCAAATGGGCGAGTGGGGTCGCTTTCTACTTCGAAAAAAGCTTCTCCATTTAAGACAACTTGTCTGTCATTGGCCACAAAAGTTTCAGGGTAAGAAAGCGTAGAATTTTCATTTAAGGTTATAACTGTACCATCTTTTAAGGTGATAACCTTCCTTTCATCAGCAGTAGTCTGTGCCATTATCATAGTAGGGGAGGGCGCAGGTCTAAATATCCAAACCGCTGCCAATAAAGGAATGGCGATAGCCGCAGCAATAGCCAATAATCTACGACGACTATTGAGCGGTTTTATCACTGCTTCTCTAGGCGGCGCTTGATTACCTTTATGCGCCTGCATCCGTTTTTTGAAGCTCTTGAAATCTGCTTTAGTGTCAATATCTAATGGAGGCAAAATAGTTTTACTTTGCTGCCAATTTTTTTCAAGTTGTTTTTGCAGGAGTGCATTTTCCTGCTCCTTATCCACCCATTGATTGAGGGTTTCTTGCTCAGACGGGGTGATTTCCCTTTTGAGCTTTTTATAAATGAGTGTTATGTAATTGTCTTGATTCATTATTGTGATTTATTGCATAAACTTTTTAAAAAGGGATGTCTTCACACATAAAACGAAATTTTCAAGGTTACCCCCTATGTGTTTTTAAAATATCTTAATATTATTGAAAAAATAAATTTACCTGAAGAATTTTGAATTGAATCTTTTTTCCATAAGTTTTCAACTCATTGAAAAAAATATCCATTTCAAAATTGGTAAATTTATATTTTCAAAGTTCCTCATCCAAAAAAGTAAGCAATAATAAAAATAGATAATTCTTTATAGTGTTGAATGGCTAAGCGAATGGTTTTCAACGCCTTAGTCATTTGATTCTCAATAGTTTTCTTAGAAATATCGAGTTGTTCTGAAATTTCACTGTGCGACAAATCTTCGAATCGACTCAAAGTAAAAACAAGTTTGCAACGTTCTGGAAGTCCTTCAACCGCTGATAAAATGACTTGTTTTAAATCACTTGTCTCTAATACTTCTTGAGTGGATACATCAGAAGAAGCTTGATTAAAATCAGTAAATTCTTCTGCTACCCCAAACCGTTTTTTACGTCGAATTTGGTCGATACATTTATTAGTAACTGCTCTTCTAAGGTAAGATTTTAAGCCACTTTCAATGGTCAAACTATCTCTTCTTTCCCAAAAATGAAATAGGACATCCTGCACCAAATCCTTGGCCTGATGTCCATCCATTAACACATGATAAGCGGTGTTGACCAAATAGGGGTA
>CAYMSC010000248.1:0-9116 GCA_964392805.1 uncultured Saprospiraceae bacterium | reverse complement strand
TAAAAAAGTAGATTTCGAAAAAATCCGCAAAGATTTTCCGCTTCTAAAGCGAGAAATGAACGGAAAACCTATTGTCTTTTTGGATAGTGCTGCTTCTAGCCAAAAGCCCAATTATGTATTGAAGGCGATGGACAGTTACTATAAAAAGCTGCATGCGAACGTTCACCGAGGCGTTTACCAATTGAGCCAAGAAGCAACCGATGCTTTTGAAAAAAGTCGCCGATTGGTAAAAGAATTCATCAATGCACCGAGTGAAAAAGAGTGCATTTTTGTACGAGGAACAACCGAGGGTATCAATTTGGTAGCAAGCACTTATGGTCGTAAAAATTTGCAAGCAGGTGATGAAGTATTGATTTCTACAATGGAACATCATTCCAATATTGTGCCTTGGCAAATGGTTTGTGAAGAAAAAGGCGCGCATTTAAAAGTAGTGCCGATTAATGAGGAAGGGGAAATGATTATGTCGGAATTTGATAAATTATTGACTGACAAAACTAAAATTGTTTCGATTAATCATATTTCTAATGCTTTGGGTACAATTAACCCGATTCGGGAAGTCATTGCTAAAGCGCATGCAAAAGGTATCCCTGTTTTAATAGACGGAGCACAAGCAATTCCTCATTTAAAAATAGATGTACAAGAATTAGATGTTGATTTTTATACCTTTTCAGGTCATAAAATGTGTGGTCCAACGGGTATTGGAATTTTATATGGCAAAGCAGAATTATTGAATGCCATGCCCCCTTATCATGGAGGTGGAGAAATGATAGAAACCGTCACTTTTGAAAAAACAACTTATAATACCTTGCCGCATAAATTTGAGGCAGGAACACCTGATATTGCAGGGGTTGTTGGGATAGGTGCAGCAGTCGAGTACATGCAAAAGATTGGGCATGAAGCAATTGTGCAGCATGAACAGGAGTTATTAGACTATGCAACGACGGAGTTAAAAAAGATTGATGGACTAAGAATAGTTGGAGAAGCGAAGGAAAAAGCGAGTGTAGTTTCTTTCCTTTTGGGCAAGGCTCACCCTTATGATGTAGGGACTATTTTAGATAAATTGGGTATTGCTGTTCGGACAGGACATCACTGTACGCAGCCTTTGATGGCTAGATATGAAATACCGGGGACGGTTCGAGCTTCTTTTGCCTTTTATAATAATAAGGAGGATGTGGATAAGTTGGTGGAAGGGGTTAAGCGAGCGGCTAGAATGCTCGGCTAGGAGGATTGGAACACAGATTGGACGGATTTTGACGGTTACTTTACGTGACGTGTTCTAGGTCGTGTTCCTTTCTTTGATATGCCTTTTTTTATTTAAAATAAAAAAGCACACGACCTAGAGCAAATCCAATAATGAAACAGTTCTAATCCGTCTAATCAATGATTCAATCCTACTAAGTAACAAGTAAAAAATAACTCCACCATTTCACCGATAATCTTTTGAGGGCTTCCCGTCCGCAAGCGGTTCACAAACGGTGTTTGTTCATGTCGTTATTTTTCTCAGCAATAGCTGGGCTATTACCTCAAGCATCCCACCCGTAAACGGTTCACAAACGGTGTTTGCTCATCTAGTCTTGACTCAAAATCTTTATCTCCAAATGACGGACTTATTATTTGCTCGTTACTAATACAAAAAATTAAAATCAGAAAATTGACAATAAACGAAATACAAGACGAAATCATTGAAGAATTTGCTTTCTTCGACGATTGGATGGAAAAATACGAATACATCATTGACTTGGGTAAAAGTCTACCATTGATTGACCCAATCTTTAAAGATGAAGCGCATTTAATCAAAGGTTGCCAAAGCCAAGTTTGGCTGCATGCAGCAAATGACGGAAAACAAGTTGATTTTACAGCAGATAGTGATGCGATTATTACCAAAGGGATTATTGCCTTGTTAGTTCGCGTATTATCTGGACAACCTGCGGAAGCAGTCGCTCAATCAGATTTATATTTTATTGATAAAATTGGTTTGAAAGAACACCTCTCCCCTACTCGGTCGAATGGATTGGTGAGTATGGTGAAGCAGATGAAAATGTATGGAGTGGCGATGGCGTAGGTTGCTCTAAAATGTAAAATTCAAAATCTTAAATTTAAAAGTGTGAAAGGCAATAATGCAAATCTAATTCCAGGAGTCTTATTACTAATGACTGCAATTTTAAGTGGCTTAAGTGTAGATTTTGATGATTACGATTGGTTAGATATATTGCCAGCCATTCTATTTGCCATTGCTGGAATAATGTTCTTTTTTGAATATTTCAAAAAAAGAAAATTAGCAAAACAAGATGAATAAGAAAAACTTATATCTCCTGCTATCAATTGGCTTTTTCTTAATTGGATGTGGCAACTTCTATCTTTATGAAGATACACTTTGGCGCAACCTAATTAATGTTGGATGGATAATTATAGCAGGACTGTATTTTGTACAATTTTTAAAATTTAGAAAGCAGGAAAATGGATAAGAAAGCAATTATAGCAAAAATATACGAACAAATCGAAACCGTTTTTGACCCAGAAATTCCTGTGGACATCAATGCTTTAGGTTTGATTTACAAAGTAGAAATTGACGATGAAGGCAATGTCTATTTAGAAATGACTTTGACCTCTCCTGCTTGCCCTGTTGCAGAATCGCTACCAATGGAAGTACAGGAAAAAGTCATGAGCGTCGAGGGTGTGGAAGATGTAGATTTAAGAGTTGTATTTGACCCACCTTGGTCAAAAGATAAAATGAGCGAAGAAGCAAGATTTGCACTAGACATGTTCTAATTATGTATGCTTGGACGGCCTCTATACCTATACACGCTTATACCTTTAAAACTTATATACCTTTAAGATATGAAAATCTCTTCTCAAGACGAATATGGACTCCGCATCTTACTCCGCATTGCACGGGCAGATACAGAATTGGGCTTAAGCATTCCTCAATTAAGTGAACTAGAAGGAATGTCTGAACCCTATGTTGGAAAACTGACTAGAACATTGAGATTAGGCGGATTGGTGCAAAGTACCCGTGGACATAAAGGGGGTTATGTTTTAGCAAAAGCGGTGGATGAAATTACGATTAACGAAGTATTGACTACTTTAGGAGGCAAGATGTTTGACCAAGAATTTTGTGGGTCTCATGCAGGGGTCGGAAAATTATGTACCAATTCAGTAGATTGCTCGGTGCGGTCGCTTTGGAAAATGGTTCAATTTACTTTAGATAATCTTTTAGAGAAAGTTACTTTAGCAGATTTGATGAGTACAGAGGGCGATTCTAATGAGCAATTAAAAAATATGTTATTCAATCCGCAAACTTAATGTTTTAAGTGTATTATTTGCTATTTTTAGGCAATCAAGAAAATAATATACTATGAATGAGGAAACAATCAAAGAATTACTCTCCGTTAATTTTATCAGAGTCATTGCTGAACGTGAAGGATTTATCGTTACTAAAGTCGAACAGGACTATGGGGATGACCTGTTAATTAAACAAGTAAAAAAAATTGAAAGTAAAAAAGGTTTTAAATATTTTACAACAGGTGAAATGTTTGAAATCCAACTAAAATGTACAACTGAAACTAGAATTAAAGAATCTGTTGAAGGCATAAAATTTAGGCTTAAAGGTAGAAATTATTTTCATTTAATTGAAAGATATAAAAAATGGAAATCAGAAAAATATACACCTTTACTTTTAATAGTTTTGGTTTTACCTAATGATAAAAAGCGATGGTTAAGTCTTGATGCACAAAACGGAGGGCTAACAATTGGTGGGAAAGCATACTGGTATCTACCTTCTGAAAAAGATAAAGCTTCCTTAAATACCACTCAAAAAACTATTTCCATTTCTACAAAAAATCAAGTATCTTTGAATACATTCAAACAATTATTTAAAACTGGTTTTTTAAAAATAGTTAAATGAAAAAAATAGTGCCAAACGCAGAAAGTGTTTTAGCATTCCTTAGAATGAAAGGATGGGAATTAGAAGAAAAAACTTCTGGCTTTTATATTGTAAAGCCCCCTATAGAGATTAAACCACAATCTATTCGTTTAAAAATTCCTCATTTAAACAAGGAATTAGCCTACCCTGTAATGATAGTAGAATTGGTTAATGAAATTGCAAATTATTATGATTGGAATAAAAAAGTATTACGTTTCTTACTCTCTAAAAATATGGTAGAAATAGAGCAAATGCTTTTATCTTCGGCATCAAAAGAATTACACCCCATTAATGCCTAAATTTTCTTAGATACTAAATCCTTAACAGCCCCTTTAAATTCCCTAAAAGCAAACTCAAAACCTGCCGCCTCCATTCTAGTGGGAAATATTTTATTGCTATTCAAAACCACATCTGCCATTTCTCCCATCCCCATTCGTAAAGCTGCTTTTGGTGCAGGGATAACTATCGCTCTTTTTCCCAAAGCATCCACTAACTGCTTCGTCAAGGCTTTATTAGTCAAGGGATTAGGGCCCGTTCCATTATAAATTCCTTCTAAGGATTCGTCTTTCATTAATTTAATAAACATTTGACAAATATCATCAATATGAATCCAAGAATACCATTGCTGACCATCTCCAAAATAACTAGCAGTGAAAAAATTCATGGGTAACATCATTTTGGGTAAAGCTCCTCCTTTGGTGGATAGAACAATCCCAACTCTTAGGGAAGCGGTACGAATTCCGTTTTGCTCCGCTGCCCGCTGAATAGCATCCTCCCAAGCAACACAACATGCTACCATAAAGCCCCCCTTTCCTATCGCAGAAGTTTCGGTCAATTCTTCGTCGCCTCTATCACCATAAATCCCAATCGCAGCGGCTGACAGAAAAGCTTTTGGCTTGGTTTCCAATTTTTTTATATACTCGGTCAATAATTCCGTAGTCTCTACTCGACTGTCAATAATTAGCTTTTTACGAGATTTTGTCCACAAACTATCAGCAATTCCTGCCCCTGCTAAGTTAATGACATACGCTACGTCCTCAAAGGCACGTTCATCAATAAAGTTTTTGCTGGTGTTCCAAACAAAGGTTGGATATTTTGCTTTGGGATTTTTCTTGCGGCTTAGATGGGCTACTTGATAACCTTCCTTGGTTAAAATTTCGCTTAGTCTACTTCCTACTAAACCCGTTCCACCTGCGATTAAGACTTTTGACATTTCTAAGATTGTGTGATGGTGTAATTATATGATTGTTAGTTTTGACGATGCAATCAAGCAATTCAACAATCGAACAATCATTAGGTTCACATAAAAATAACCTTGATATTTATAGAAAATTTAATATCTTTTCTATCTTTGAAGTAGTATAGGTAAATTTCATCTCCTATATTATTAAAATACCATCAACGAATAAAATACATTCGTCGGTACTTTTTAACCAAACTTTGTAAATCGGTCTATCCAAAATTATTGACCGCCATTGCTATTTTTAAACCAAAACCCGTGAATATGCGCCAGTATTTCCGCCTATTACTATGCTCGTCTATTTTATTTACTCTTATTTTTTCTGCTTGTCGTAATGAACCTAAATTATCCGTTAGTGATTGGGATAAGACGGTTAATGTGCGCATTGGTGGAGATCCTGAAAGCTTGGGGTATCTTTATGTTACAGATGATAAGTCCCTTCAAATTATTCGGCAAATCTTTTTACCTTTCACTGACTTTGACCCAGAAACTTATGAAATGAAGCCCGTACTTGCTAAAGCCATGCCTGTTATTACAGAAATAACAACAGGTCAATACGCTGGATTAGTTTCCTCTGCTTATGAAATTAGAGAAGAAGCAGTTTGGGCGGATGGTTCTCCTGTGACGGGAAAGGATTATTTGTTTACTTTAAAATCAGTTTATAATCCTATTAAACCTTCCATTTATGCTAGTCAATTTAAGAGAATTAAATCGGTAGTAGTCGATGAAACAAATCCAAAGAAATTTACCATTTACTCTGAACCATACATGGCTGTCAGAGAATACTACAGTAATTTTGCACCACTCCCCGCTTATTTGTACGACCCTGAAGGCGTAATGGAAAAATATAGTTTAGCCGATTTAAGAGATAAAGAAAAATTAAAAGATAAAGAAGATTTAAAAGCTTTATCTGATGCTTTTAATAGTCCTAAGTATTTACGTTCGCCAGAAATGTTAAAAGGGTCAGGTCCATATGATTTGGCAGAATGGACTTCTGGTCAACAAATAGTGCTTACTAAAAAAGCAAGTTGGTGGGGAGAAGAATTATCAAAAAAAGAACGACTCCTTAAAGCCATACCTAATAAAGTCGTGTTTAAAATGATTCCAGACCTTAATGCAGCTGTTTCTTTAATGAAAAATGGAGAAATAGATATTATTGCTCAAATGGATTGGACCACCTTTTTAAATCAAAAAAAGAAAGAGGATTTTACCAATGAATTCAACTTTTATACGCCTGATAAGTATGCCTATCGGATGATGAATTTTAATACGACAAAAGAAAAGTTGAGTGACCCAAAAGTCAGGAGAGCTATTGCGCATTTATTTAATAGAGAAGAGGTTTTGAACACTGTTTATTATGGCTATCCTACGGCTATTACAGGCCCTATTTATCCTACAAAATCAGCTTATAATAAAGACCTAAAGTTATTGGATTTTAATGTTGACAAGGCTAAAAGCTTACTAAAAGAAGCGGGTTGGGAAGACTCTGACGGGAATGGAATCGTTGATAAGCTTATAGACGGAGAATTAACAGATTTGAATATTGAATTAAAATTTGCTTCAAGTAATAGTGATTATACATCTGTTGCGACTATCTTTAAAAGTGCCGCATTGAAAGGAGGTGTTAATATCAATACCAACCCAATGGAAACTAGTTCTTTCATGACTTCTATTAGAAGTAAAGATTTTGATATGACTTTCTCTGGTAACAATGATTATCCTTTTAATTTAGATCCTGCCAATAAGTGGCATACCAAAGGTTCTATCAACCATGCATCTTTTGGTACAGCAGAATCAGATGCCTTGATTATAGAACTTAGAAAGACCATTGATGTGGCTAAACAAGATGAACTCATTAAAGAATTACAAGCTATTATTTATGAAAATCAACCGGGTATTTTTATTTGTGTAGATAAAGACCGAGTTATTGCCCATAAAAAATTTGGACAAATGGCCGTCAATGGTTTATCCCCAGGTTTCGCTGTAAATGAAATGGATGGCAATGCTTTAGTAGCTGTAACTAGCAGTAATAACTAAAATATATTCGTAATATTTAGCACTTAACTTTTTTTACCATAAAGTAGATAAGTAATAACGAAAAAATAACTTCCGCATTTGATTTTTCAATTGAATGTTTTTATCATAGGTTTTCAACCCATTACAAAAAAATCCATTTGAAAAATGCGGAACTTATTTTTTCGTCGGCTCTAAAGTCCATAGAGTTCATAAAGTAGCCGTAGAATACGAAGTGTCTTCATGAAGTAAAAATTTTATGTGCTATATGTACTTTATGGTAAAAAACAATCTTGCTGAATAGTTACATATTTTTATTTAAATAAAAAGCCTCAAACTTCAAAGAAAGTTTGGGGCTTTTTTTGTTCTATTTTTCAGCTGATTAGGTGTTTGGTATTAAAGCAGAAAATCTTAACTATGTTAGGGGCGTAATTAGGATTTGTCTCTAGTAAAAGTGCCGTTAAATACTAAACATGGGTAGAAAATAGAAGGATAAACCGAAATTTGGTCGTGCCGTAAGTACACAACATGAAAGTAATTATAAGTTCTCAAAAGTTTGCACTACCAGTTACCTTCATTGAGAATTTACGTTAAATTACTAATCAATACTTTGAAACCATAGCATTATCTCATCCAACAAAAAAAGGTTGATACCAAATGGTATCAACCTCAACATTACTTTTTCCCTTAAAGCAATTTATTTTTGAAATTGAATATTGATACCTAATGCTAGAAACTATTTAAAAAATAATTACTAGCAAAAGGTTATCAACGAGCAACGTTCTTTTCTAATTTAAGCTTTTACTTCGCTTTTTAACGAAATTAATACCTAATACTAAAAAACATTAAAGCAATGTATTTTAGTAAAAGGTATTAATCATTCGCTTATTTTAATTATTTGAGCCTTTTATAACTCGCTGGATAACAGGAGTTTGGCCATTTTCGTCAATTCTTACTAAGTAAATACCGTTTGCTAAGCTTGCAACGTTCAGTTGATGTGTTGACACATCTTGTCCTAATGCTTGCTCGATTACTTGCTGACCAGAAATATGGAAAACAGAAAGTACGGCTGTCTCAGAGGTTGTTCTATAATTCACGTTTAATATATCAGATACTGGATTTGGATAAGTAGTAAATGAGGTAACTGCTACTGCATTATCGGCAATCGTAATATCTGCTACAAAATTATCCGCACTTCTACTTCTACCTAAAGCTGGAGCTAAAGCGTTGCTTGCTGGTGTAGAGAATGGAATCCAATCTGAAAATTCTGATTGTCCGCCATCATTACAAAGTGTTTGAACTCTTACTTCATAATCTCTTCCTGCTGGAGCAAATACATGTACTAGAGAATTTCTGATTAAGCCTCTACCTACAATTCTTGTATCTCCTTGGAATCTGATTTGAATCAAGTATCGCTCTGTATTATCAATATCTGCCCAATCAATTCTAACATTTCTTGAACTTAAAACATCAATTCGAATATCCGTTGGTGTCTGACATACTGCTGCTGCATCATCACAAATTGTACCTGACTCATCTCTAATTACTCTAACTTGGTTAGACAAATCATAACAACCGTCAAATTGACTAACGTTATTGCCTACGGCTAAACCTGTCAACCCGTCTTCGTAAGATAAGTGCCATACTAAGCATACACCAGGGCCTGCAACATCAAAGTTTACTGCTGATGGTGTTGGTGGCAATCCTAAGATATTTCCGTCAAGATCAGTTACTATGTATTGAGAGTTACTTCCAAAACTACCCTCTCTTATAATCGCTCCTGCTGGAATATTATCTGCTTCGCCGTCGCTTACACAGAACTCAAATGGTCCACCTACAATATTTCCGCCATCTACATCACAAACAACTGGTGGAGTAACATCTATTGGCTGACCAACAGACACAATACCTTGAGTATTATTCATTGGTAAATCTCCACTT
>CAYMSC010000247.1:0-9133 GCA_964392805.1 uncultured Saprospiraceae bacterium | reverse complement strand
CTCGTCCAGATGACCAACTTATTATTTCGTCGTTACTAAGTCTTTTTGGTTAATACAAATCTAAAGGTAGCTTCGGCACTTCAAATCTATTTTGTGGGTAATTAATATAACTCCAAGTTCTGGAAGCTCTTAGTTAACCACAATATATATTATTTATTTCCAAAACTATTGGGTTACCCACCCATAAAAGACTCCAAAATCCGTGTAAACCCAAGCTTATCCCCATTCAAATGATTCGCACCATCCACATAAAGCGTCACTCCCGAAATATAAGCTGCCAATGGACTAGCCATAAATCCAACAGCATTGGCGACATCTTCCACTGTACCATAGCGTTGTAAGGGAACATTTTTCATTCCTTCCTCAAACATATCTTGTACTTGCTTAGGGTAAGTTTTTAAACCCGATGATTCAATTGTACCGGGCGCAATCGCATTGATTCGGATATTATATTTGGACCATTCTAAAGCGAGTGTTTTGGTCATGTTTTCTACGCCTGCACGAGCAGCCCCTGTATGTACCATACCGGGAAAACCTCGGTGTATGTCGGCAATAATATTAACAATTGTTCCTTCTTTTTGGGGGATAAAAAAAGCAGTTGCCATTTCTCTTGTCACAAAGAAAGTACCGTTAAGATTATTATTAATCACCGCTGACCAGCCCTTATCATTCAAGGTTCTGGCTAGGGTAGGGAACTGCCCCCCTGCATTATTAACCAAGACATCCAAGCGACCAAATTTTTCTTTAATCTTTGCTGCTACCGCTTGAATTTGCTCCGTCACTCGAATATCACAAGGCATATATTCACATTCCCCAAACGCCGATAATTCTGCCGCAGCTTTAGCTAAAGGTTCTTCTTTTCGAGAAGCAATCATTACTTTAGCCCCCATTTGTAACATCAATTTGGCAATACCATAGCCAATCCCACTTCTTCCACCTGTAACAAAAGCTACCTTATCTTTATATAAATTTTTTCCAAACATGATTTACTTGCTTTATAATTTTTAATCTTTTTTCTTAACTGCCAACTGCCAACTGCCAACTGCCAACTGCCAACTGCCAACTACTCTCCCGACCAATTAGGTTTCCGCTTCTCCCTAAAGGCTTTCAAACCTTCCTGTCCATCTTTAGTCGCAATCGTTCGATTTAGAATATCGTATAAATATTTATGTTCTGCGGCACTCGGTTGAATTTTGTCATAAGCTTCCAATCCATACCGAATAGCAGAAGGGCTATTTTCTTTTAATTCTGCAATGATTTTTGCGACGGCGGCATCCATATTTTCTGGAGTAGTTACTGCCGACACCAAGCCATATCTTTCTGCTTCTGCAACAGGTAAATTATAGCCTCTAATACACCAATCTACGACCTTCCGAGCAGGCATCACTTTTAATAAAGCCGCCATTACTTGAAAAGGATAGATACCTCTTTTGACCTCTGGTAAACCAAATTTTACAGTATCTTGCGCCACCACAATATTACAACCTGCCAAAAAGAAAAAGCCACCCGCATAAACATCTCCCGTCACTTTCGCAATCGTAGGTTTGTATACTTTGTTGAATAATTCGCCAATCAATATTTCTCCATTCGGCTTAGGAACAGTCGAATTATTGGGTTCTATAATTCCCGCCATTGCTTTTAAATCAGCCCCTGCACAAAAGACATTACCTTTAGCCTGTATGACAACCATCCAGATGCTTTTTTCGAGATGTGCATAATGCAAAGCATAAGCGATTTCGTTGACTAATTGAGGATGCAAAGCATTCTTTTTGCGCTCCCGATTTAAGGTTAATGTAAGCACATTATCTGCTTCTTCAACTATCAAATAAGCAAAAGTGTGGTCTTTGATAGTTGAAACTTGTTCTTTAGTATATAAATTCATTATGAAGTATAAGTTATAAAGCAGGAGGCATGAAGTAGTAATTTTCGCCTCCCTAAAAAACATTCAAATCTGCCTTAAAAGGTTTGCCAATATTATTATAAAAAGCCTCTCCATAAAACGCCTTAAAAGATTCAATTCCTTTTGGCGTAAAATGAGGTAGAATTAAGCTCCAAGTAACTTTAGCTATTTCTTTTTCATCGCTTACTTTTCTAATCGCTTGTTGAGGCAACCAAAACATCGACAAAGCCCACAAGGAAAGGCATAAATTATAATAAGCACCGGGGAAAGGTTCAGGACGCATATTCCCCAATTTAATAGCAAAGGCTATTGCTGCTTCATGGTCTTTAATGGTTTCTGTACAAAATTGGTGAAATTTTTCCTCTAAAATGGGATGTTTAATAACATGCAAATCATTAAAAATAAAAGCATATTCTTTTTGAAACTGTGCATACATTTTTATTTCATTTTGCAAATTTTCAAAAGAAGGGAAGTCTTTTCTTTTGTTGTGTTCCAAAAAGATTTTTTCCCACATTTTGGTCGTAATTACCTGAAGTAAAGCATCCTTATTGGAAAAATGATAGGTGATATTTCTACGATTCACACCCAATTCATTCGCAATGTCTTGAATAGAGACCGCACCAAATCCTTTTTGGTTAAAAACTTTTATGCTTGTATCAATGATTTTTTCTTTTGTATTCAAAGAGTCATGATTTAATCAGTTGTAATTACTTGCAATTATACTGATTTTAAAAAGGTTTGGATAAAAAAAGGTGGGAAATTTTCACTTTTTGGTAAAAAAAGTTGTTAAAATTTACTTAGATAGGAAAATTTGTACAAGCTCAAAAATCAACTTCAACTTCAATCTAAATCTCAAAACTTCTAGCAAAGAAAAAATCCGTGCCTATCTGTTCAATCCGATAAATCAGCGTTCCTATCCTCCCAGTAAAGTCGTCTTAAAAAAAACAAAATCAACTTCAAAATTGACTACTAGCATCACTCCAAATATACCATTCAAAAAGTATCCACAAACCCCCGCCCACTTTTTCGTTTCCGACCAGCACTAGACAACAAACCATTAACTATCCATTTCCGAGTATCTACGGGGTCAATCACTTCATCAATTTCCAAATAAGCCCCCGTATTAATTGCTTTTCCATGTTTATAAGACTTAGCGACCATTTTTTGGAAAAGTGCTTCTCGTTCTTCTAAATTTTCGATGGCCTCTAGTTCTTTTCTATAACCCAATCTTACGGCACCTTCTAGCCCCATTCCACCAAATTCACCTGTGGGCCAAGAAACGGTAAAAAAGGGCTCATGAAAGCCTCCTGCTGCCATGCCCATTGAACCCAAACCATAAGCTTTTCGGAGAACAATGGTAAAAAATGGAATGGTAATTTTTGCACCAGCCGTAAATAGTCTAGAAGTATGTCTAACCAAACCTGTTTTTTCTGCCTCTGGTCCTACCATAAACCCCGGGGTATCACATAGCGAAACCATCGGAATATGGTAAACATCGCATAACTGCATAAAACGAGCTGCTTTTCCAGAACCTGCTGCATCTAAAGCACCACCTAAATGTTTCGGATTGTTGGCGATTAAACCCATTGGTTTGCCCTCAATTCTTATAAAAGCGGTGATAACACCAACCGCAAAATCTTTTCTTAATTCTAAGACCGAATCTGTATCTGCCAATTCGTGAATCACTTTTCTAATATCATAAACTCTACGGCGATTTTCAGGGATTAAATGCCTCAATGTTCGTTGGTCAGAACAGGTCCATTTATTAATTGGTCCTTGGAAATAAGAGAGGTATTTTTTTGCCATAATAATGGCTGCCTTTTCATCTTTTACCACTAAGTCCAATACCCCATTTGGTGCTTGCACGCTAATAGGGCCAACTTCTTTAGGATGATATTTTCCTAGCCCTCCTCCTTCAATCATCGCAGGGCCGCCCATCCCAATAGACGTATCTTCGGTAGCAATAATAACATCCGCACAACCTGCCAAAGCCGCATTACCTGCAAAGCAATAACCCGATACAATGGCAATCCGAGGTGCTATTCCATTGAGTTTGGCGAACATGGCGAAGGTCTTTACATGTAGCCCGCCAATTCCTTGGAAATCGGTATCGCCCGGTCTTCCACCTCCGCCTTCCGCAAAAAGAATGACGGGGAGTTTAGCACTATGTGCCACTTCTAGGACCCTATCTGTTTTTTGGTGCCCAAACATGCCCTGTGTTCCTGCTAAGACGGTATAATCATAACACAAAATCATACACTTAGCTACTTCTGCATCAAACAATTCTCCGTTGACTTCACCAATCCCAGTTATAATGCCATCAGCAGGGGTATTTTTAACCAAGTCATCTAAAGTTCGACGACTTCTTTGTGCGGCAACGATAAGGGAACCATATTCCATAAAGGTGGATTCTTTGCACAATTGCGCAATATTTTCTCTTGCGGTTTGCTTTCCTTTTTTCTTTCGTTTAGCAACGGCTATTGGTCTATTTTTATCTAATTGGAAAGCTTTTCGTTCTTGTAATTCTTTTAATTCGGGTCTAATATTAGTTAAATCAATCGTTGTTTTGACTATTTCATTTGTGTCGGCAACATCATTAATTTCTACAAAAAATAAAGCCTGGTTTTCATATAAGACACTTCCATTTTCAACAAGGACTTTTGCTACACGACCACTTATTTCGGCTGTAATAACTGACTCCATTTTCATGGCTTCTAAGACCAATAATTGCTGACCTATTTTAATTGTATCGCCTTCTTTAACCGAAATCGAAACGACACTCCCTGGCATTGGCGTATTTATACCCATCATTCCCGCTGGAACAGAAGTTGCTACTATTTTTGTTTGGGCTTGACCTTTCTGAATGGGGAAATGAAATTGTTGGTGTTCGGTAGTTTTTGTAGGGATTAAATCGTTTAAATTATGGGCGATAAATTGAGTATAAAACTTATTTTTTGCGATAGCTGATTGTTGCAAAATATTTTGCAATAAACCAAGATTCGTTCCGATACCTTCAATTCTACATTCACTTAAAGTTCTATATAATTTTTGCACCGCTTTGGGAAAATTATTAGCAGGGGAATAAGTAATGATTTTAGCTAAAAGTGTATCAAAATTAGGATTGTTTTTATAGCCTAAATATCCGAAAGTTTCTACTCTGGTATTTTTACCAAATGGCAAGTCAAATGCAGAAAGTTGTCCTGTTTTTGCTAAGGTATTTCCTTGATTATCAAGATGTTCCATGTTGACCCTAGCCTGCAAAGCAAAACCTTTTGGTCTAGGAATTTGGCCTTGTTTTAAGCCGAGTTGGCCTAAAGAATAACCCATTGCCTGATTCAATTGAAACTGGACAATATCAACGCCCGTAACTTCCTCCGTAACGGTATGTTCCACTTGGATTCTTGGATTGACTTCTAAAAAATAAAAAGGAGCGTCTTTTTTAAAGGTAGTACCTTCTAATAAAAATTCTACCGTACCTGCACCTTCATATTTTGCGGCGGTGGCTAGTTGCAGGGCCGCATTAATAATACGTTCTTGAAGGGGGGCAGGTAAATTTGGGCAAGGGGCAATTTCAATTAATTTTTGATGTCTTCTTTGCAAACTACATTCTCGTTCCCATAAGTGGGTGACTTCTTTGCCATCTCCAATAATTTGCACTTCAATATGTCTGGCTTTAGGAAGGTATTGTTCTACATAAATTTTATCATTCCCAAAGGCTTTAAGTGCTTCCGATTGACATTGTTTAAAGGCAGTAGGAATATCCGCTAATTGGCTCACCACTCGCATGCCTCGACCACCACCACCAGCCAAAGATTTTATCATCATTTTGGTCCCTTTCGGCAACTGCTCAAAGAATTTTTGGGCTTCTGCTAAAGAGGTATTTTCCAAGGTTCCTGGAAGAGTAGGGACGTTTAGTTTTTGTGCTAAAGCTCTAGCCTTACTTTTATTACCAAATAATTTTAGGGTTTTGACAGAAGGGCCAACAAAAATAATTCCTGCTTCTAAACAGGCTTTGGCAAACAAATGATTCTCGCTTAAAAAACCGTAGCCCGGATGGATATAATTACAACCTGTTTTTTTAGCAATTTTTATTATTTGCGGAATGTCTAAGTAGGGGAGTGGTCCTTTCCCTTTTAATGGAAAAGCTGTTGTTGATTTTTTAGTATGTAGACTTCGTTCATCATCTTCGGAATAAATGGTCACGGTCTCCATGTCCAATTCTGTGGCAGCATTGATAATCCGAATAGCAATCTCGCCTCTATTGGCAATTAATAATTTGTTCTTACTCATACAATAGGGGTATTAGTAGCCTAGTTTAAAGCTACCTCTTTTTTAATAGCATTATAATGATAGATTCCATCAATTTCTTTATATTCAATTCGGCCCTCGTCCATCAAAATATCTAAATATCCAATGACCATAAAAATGGTTGCATTATTGACCCTTTTAGGATAAATTATAGGTACCATTTCCATTACTTGAGTTAGGCCATTTTCAAGGAGTTCAAAGCATTTTTCTTTTCTGGTATGTATTTTACCTTCTTGTTTTTCAATTAAGGCTAAAGCGTTTTCAAAAGGAGCAAAATGACCGGGGAAAGTTTTAGTAATCGCTAGTTTTTTCAATTTTTTATAAGATTCCAACTGCATAACCAAACTTTGAACCCGATTATAGGGAGGTCTTAAACCAGCATCGATAATTGGAATGGCAATAATAGGCAACAACATATCAGCAGAAAGGAAATACCCATTTTTAGGATTATAAAAGCAAGTTTGATTGATGCAATGTCCGGGCGCATAAATGATTTCCCAATCATCGCCACCAAAATTTAAGGTGCCTTCCATCGGGAAAACTTGAATGCGGTCTTTGGGTACTTCATCCCAATATGGTGATAATTCTTTATAGCCAAATTTAAAAAATTTTTTAGTTGTTTCCTTAGGCAAATTTTTGTCCATTACCCCCAGAATAACACTTGTTCTTCGGTCCAACATCATTTTTAAATGAATCGCCCAATCATAGGCATATTCACTTATCCAAATCGTTGCATCGGAATGTTCGGTAATTTTTTTGGCCATGCCAATATGGTCTAAATGAGCATGGGTGATAATCACTTTCTTGATATCTGCTATGCCCAATCCATTGATTTTTAGGCCATTGATTAAAGCATCCCATAATTTATCCGTGTTTTCTCCACAGTCGATTAGTGTTGGTTCTGGTCCTTTAAATAACCAGGTATTCACAGTCATTCCTTCAAAAATAGTTGGCAGTTCTAGTTGTATGGGCTCCATTAAAATGTTGAATATTGAATGATTAAAATTGAACTTTTTGAAAGATGCTTTACCATTCAGCAACTCCCCAAAAGTTATAACTTGCTGGCTTCCAACCGGGTAAATACATGGTTTTTAAATCGGAGATTTTGAACCCATTGGCGGTAAACATTTGGGGAATATCTCTATTCAAATTACATCCACCACCGATTTTTTTCCAATAAGGGTTAATTCTATTTTGCCATTTCAAAACTTGGGCATCTGGTGCTTTTCCATGTTCGACAAATAGAATTTTACCATTGAGTTTAAGTACTCTTCGAATTTCCTCAAAAGCCAAATTGGCGTTAGGAATGGTACATAGCGTATAGGTGATTACGACCGTATCAATACTTTGGTTATCAAGGGGTAATTTTTCTGCACCTGTTTCAAAATAAGTAAATTCAAAACCTAATGCTTCGGTTAGATTTTGGTTCAAAGCCCAAGTTTCGATAGAGGGGTCGATGCCAATTAGGCTTTTTACCTTATCTTTTTGATAATAAGACAAATTTAAACCCGAACCAATGCCAATTTCTAGCACATTTCCCGTTGCCAGTGGCACTACTTTAGCCCGTTGTTTCATCATTGGGCCTAAGCCACAAGCAAAATTGATAAGCTTGGGTAATATTTTTCTTTCGTAAAACGACATAAGCGTTATATTTTATGGACTTTCAATTTGTGTTATTCCAACCGTGAACCATTCTCCCTTAACCGATAACTGTCTTATAGTGTGTTAGATTAAAGATTGATATTAATTATTTTACAATGTATTTAAAATCCGTTCGGAAAACTAATCCGTTGGGAAAAAATATGCCCAACGGATTAGTTTTCCAACGGATAATAAGTATTACTGAAAAAATAAATTTACCAAAATTGGTGAATTTATTTTTTCAGCGTTCCTTATCCATTTTCTTTCTGATTATCTATAATAAACATCTCTCCTGACACTATAATTTAATAAAATCTAAAATTGCCTTATATACCGACCTGCCTTGAAGACTATGACCCAAGTTTTTGGTGGAAACGAAGGTGGAGTTGCCCCAAGACTGATGCAGCAATTTAGCCCCATCAAAAGAAGCAATTTCATCTTGTTCATCATGGATAATTAAACTGGGTATACGCACCTCTTTAAATAGTTCATCTAATCTAAAATAGTCAGTTGAATAATTAAATTTATCTTTAAAAGCTTTGAAATAGGCACGTCGAACTTTTTGGTTCAACTGAAGTCGATTAAAAAATACTTGAGTAATATCTAATAAATCATTGGGAACACCTAGCAAAATTATTTTTTCTATGGGAAGCGGATTCAATTTAGAAAAATAATAGCCGAGTGCCATACCTGCGAAGGAATGTCCGATTACATAATGCGGTTTAAACCGATTCATTACCTGCTCAATTACTCTAGCATAAAGCAGCCCATTTACTCGACTCCAATCAGAGTTACCGTGTGCTGGAACATCTAAAGCTATGACTTGATATTCGGGACTTTCCATTAATCGACAAAGGATTCTCCAACGAGCAGAGTTGGAATTAAATCCATGTGCTAATAGGATTTTTTTAGCCCCATTTCCCCAAGTATAACACTGGATTTTTTTATTATCTAGCTCAACTATGTGCCACTCCGCTTTTTCTAAAAATGATTGCTCCTTAGCCGTAAATTTTTTTCCTTCATAGGGGCGACAAAATAAATTAAGCATTAATTTACCTGCGAGATTAGGGGCTACTTGACCTAGCCCATTAATAGTTTTGCCAACGACAACTTCTATATTTATCATTTATATCGGAGAAATATCAAAAAAGGCATAAAATTAGTTAAATCCTACAAAAGATATTCAAAAAGATTAATATTGCGAAAAAAATAATTTAAAAAGAACAAAAGAGCTATTCAATTCTTACTACTAGACATTTTAGAAGTCAGAAGTCAGAAGTCAGA
>CAYMSC010000246.1:0-9186 GCA_964392805.1 uncultured Saprospiraceae bacterium | reverse complement strand
CCGTTGAGCTAGACATGATACAATCATAAAAGATAATGTTTTCAAGATGCAATCTTGAAAAATCGCATCGTGCTTTTTTAAGTCATTGTGCTAAAAGCAACAGCCGTTTATTTTAAAAAGCAAATGACTGTTCGTTGTCTTAATTTATCGAGCTTTTGTTCTTAAAATATCGGAATAATAGACTGATTATTAAACCTACTCTCTCTTTAATCGTAGTTATTCATATCAGTTGTTATGAAAATTTAGAATTAAACTTTTATTTCGGATTTAAAAATGTTTTAATGAATGCAAAAGAGACGTTTAATTATTTAATAAATCCTATTAAAGAAGCTGATTTTTTTTATGATTTTTGGGAAAAAGAAGTACTTCATATTTCAAGAAATGATAAAAAATATTTCGCAAATTTTATTGAAAGAAGACAAATTGATGATTGGTTTCAAAGATCAATTTTAACCCACCCTACTGTTCAAGTAAGAGGAAATGCACAGAATCCTTTTTTATGGTCAAAGGATACAATTAATTTTAATTCTTTTGATGGTAAAATCATAAATAAAAATGATTTAATTCGATTTTTCCGCAAAGGAAATCCAATATTGGTAAAGTTTTTTTCACAATATGACGCTCGATTTAATTCAAGAATGACTGAATTAAAAAATTTCTTTCGAGGTAAAGATATAGTTGATAACCTAATTATATCTCCTGCTAAAAATAATTCTTTTAGTTACCATTACGATAAGGAACATGTATTTGTAATTCAACTTAGTGGTGAAAAGAAGTGGTATCTTTATAATAAAATGGCTGAAAATTTGAGAGGTGAAGGCATTCTGTTTCCCTTAGATGAGCACACAAATGTGAAAATTATGCAACCAGGTGATATGCTATATATCCCCGCGGGAATGCATCATCATACAGAGACTGTAGGGGATGAAAATTCTATTTCTATAAGTATATCTATTGATTTGTTTAATGGAGAAGATTTATTGCAAAAGGCCATTAAAAATGCCTATTTGGATTTTCCGAATATTAGAAAAATGATTCCTCCACCTCATGCGAGTAAAAAAGAGAAGAAGGAATTTTATCAACTTTTAAAAAAAGATTTTATTCAATTTATCGAAAAAAAATCCTTTGAGGATATTTTGATGGATTTAGAAGGAGAGGAGATGGAAAAATATCAACCATTTAACTCTTTTTTTGAAAGTACAAATTATTCTAATGTATCAATGGAGACTAGATTGATGCACAATGAAGGGATAAGATTATCTCTTCATAAAGATGATAAGCTTGTAAGATTAAAATGTAATCAACATGTGCTAACTTTCTTTGGAATTCATGAATCGGCAGTAAGATATATTGTTACTCATAACTCGTTTTCTATTAAAGATGTCCCTGTTTTGCTTCCGCCCGATAAAAAGAAGAAATTGATAAAGCAGTTAATCAATATCGGACTGTTAAAAATTATTGAAGATTAATTGTAATTTCACGACTACTGGTACTTTTCTTGTTAAAGCACTCTCAGAGTATGTCTAAATTTTATCGTCCTCTTCAAAAAAATTATTAGTAATTTTTACATTTTATTGTTCAAATAAATTCTTATTTCCCATTTTATTTTTTTTAGAAAATTGATGTTACAATATATTCCTGATGAATGTTTCCGCCTGTAATAATAATACCATTACTTTCTAAGGAAGCATGTCCTTTTAATTGTTGTTTATCATCTCTCCTAAACCCAATAAATAAAGTTGAGTGGTATCCTTTTCGGTTTAGTAAAATCCTTGCTGTGAGCGCTTTATTATAACATTTCATGAAAGGCAAATATTTTGAAATAATTTGAATGATGGAAATTACTTGATAAAGTTCCTTTTTTACTCTTGCCGTTTGATTTAATTTGTTTTTGGGTGTATTCTTCAACCAGAATTTAATCTGGTCAAAAGGTCGAAAGTGTAAATTAATTTCCACTATAATAGCTATGTAAAATGCTCTAATTAATAAGTATTTCTCCTCTTTAGAGAAAGAAAGAAATGTCTTTATTTTTCTCAAATAATTCATTGGATTACTTTTGGATATGTATTGTGAAAAAACTAACCAAATTTCTCTAAAAAGAGCACAACTTTCATTGCTTGATGAACCTCATATAATGCACTATATATGTATTCATCGGTATGAGATATTTTCTTAACTTTCCTCATCTTGTCTTGAATTTGCTTCCAATTGATAAAATCATAAGATGCCTTTTTTGAGTACTTTTCTACAAATCCTTTTATCTCTTCATATCCGTCAAAAGCACTTAACATATAGGCTGGTATAGTAGAGGTACGTGAATTTCTTTGGTTAATAAATTGATTTAAATTTGTCCATTTGGAAATAGCTTGCCTATAAAATAATCTACCTTTTCCTTCTTGATATTTTTTTGTTTCGGGAATAGATAAAAAGAAATTTATCAAATCTAAATCTAGCCATGGATAAGTGATTTGTACCTTGTGAGAAAATGAGAATGCAGATTCATTTTCTAATCTGCCAGCGATTAGATAGTTTTTTAATAAATTACCAATAAAGCCATTTAAATTATTGGCTTCGAAAATACGGTGATTTTCCTTTTGAATTTGTGCATCCAATGCTTTATCCATTAGCAACGAACTATTTTGGGAGAGTTCTTGGTAGTTTAGGACAGATAGTTTGAATCCTTGATTTTCAAAAAAAGATTTTAGAAAAGGTATTGAATTAATTAGGTGTACCAATACTTTTTTAATTCCATGTGTATTAGTAGCTTTTGCTAAATTTATTATTTGCCAATCTTTGATAAGATGTGGTATATAATAAGGAGGATGATTTAATGTAATCCCTTCATCTCCACCAAACCCTGATAATATATTGGAAATGCCTAATTGGGAAGCTTTCTCATTGATAAAATGAACCGCTCCAAAACTTTCAATACTTGAAGGGGATTTATGTAGTTCTAAAGCTGTATCAAATTGTTCAAAAAAAGGTTTTTGGTTTCCACTAACAAAAAACTGGTTTTGCAATTTTATGTTATGCTTGATACTACCTGTCATATCTCTTTCGTCAGGAATATTGTATCTATTTTTGATTCTTTGATTTGGTAGGGCTAGGGTAAAGCTATATAAATCTATTTGTTGTTGTTTGCATAAAGGAGTCGCAATCGCATTAATTCCCCCAGAGTCTAAGCCTCCACTAAAATGAGCACCTATTTTGTCTTTAGATAATATTCTCTGTGACACCGCTTTTTGCAAATATTCTTGAAAGACTTCTAAATATTCTGAGTCTTTCTTTAGCCTAATCTTTTTAGGATTAAACTGATGGTACTTTTTTATTTGAAGCTTTTTATTCGTATAAGTTAGTAGATGTCCAGGAGCTAATCGTTTTATGAATTTATAACTTGTAGTTTCATGACTAGGTGGCATGAGTACAGCTATTTGTTGTTGTAAATAATAGAAATCGATACGTTTATCTACTTTACTGATAGCAAGTAGACCATTGAGCTGAGAGGAAAAGAAGAAATTGTTTTGGTGGAAATAATAATAAAATGGGCGAATCCCCAATGGGTCTCTAAAAATCATTGTGGCATTAGAGATGGTATCATGAATTAATATGATAAAATCACCATTGAGATGGTGTACAAAATTTGAACTCCATTTTTCATAGGCATATGCTATTAATTCTTGGTCAGATAATTCTTTTACGCTTTTTGTGATGCCGATTTTTTTGGCTAATTCTAACTTATTATATAAAATAGAATCACTTGCGATAATATAGCGATTATTAATGGAAGGAAAAGAAAAAAAAGGGGTGTAAGGCAATGATAAGCCAATATCCATTTTTCCCAAAAAAATGCTATTATTTTTGAAATGACTATATCTATATCCTTTCTTATTTAATTCCTTTTTTATTTCGTCATAGGACTGGACCGCAAAGTTAGAATTAGATGCTAAAATTGCACCGAAAATAACACTCATGAGAATTTACTTTGTTTCAATTATATCTTGTTCTAATAGTTGTTGTAGGAAATCCATTACATGTTCTTGACAAGTAGCGGATTCTACATCAAATATTTCAAGTAATTTTAAACAAATGTTTTCAACTGATGAAGGATTTTCTAGTAGCTTCCAAATAGAAGTCCCTATTTGATTTAAATTGAGGTAATCTCCACTTTTCATATTCATAATCATCGTTTCTTCTCCAAAATCTGTAGCGATATAATTGTCTGGTAACTTGGATACTACAGAAGTAAGGTTTAGTACTTTATTTATCATGGTAAATTATTTTTTAGTTAGTGATTGAATGGAAGGGGTACTATTGAGCAATTGATTTATATATTTTTCTAATGACTCATAGTGGGAAATAATTTGTCCTTTTTTCTTTGGCCTTTTAAAGCGATAAAGTGGTAATTCTTGAGCAAGGAAAGAAGCATAATCCAATAATAGTTTTTGCGATTCTTTACTAATTAAAGCTTCTCTTCTATAAATATTTTGCCGATATATAAAAAAAGCTTTGTCTTGATTTACTCTTTCAAACTTTATTGAAGTTTCTTCATGCCAATCTAACCAAATTACAAATTGTGGAATTATTTTTTTATTATAAAATTGGTGATTTAGTAAAACTCCATATTTCTTGAGTTCTGGTCGAATTCTTCTTGATATTAATGTTTTATCAATACGGAGTTCCTCAATAGTCTGTTCCCATAACTTGCTATGTGGATAAGCAGGAATGACCTGCAATTTCTTTCCCTTAAGTATTGGTAAAACATCATCCCCAATAACCTTGTAACCTTTATTTGAAAAATAATGAAGACTGGTTGATTTTCCAACCCCAGAATCACCCGTTAACAAGAAAGTTTGTTTTTCTTTTACCAAGCCTGAGGCGTGAAGGGATAGAATATTTCTTTGTTGTAATAAAATTCCCATGCAAGTACCCAAAATATATAAACGAAGTGTGTCTTCTGATATAGATTTATCAAATTTTCGGATAGTTATTGTTTCTCCATTTTCTATGCAGAATTGTATCTTGGTATCGGGATTAAAAGTGAATTTTTGATAGGAACCTTCAAAAAAACCAGCTGTGAATTTATTCCCTTCTATTAGTGAATTCTTGTTTTGTATAATAATTTTTACGTCAAAGCAAGATTCCTTAGTTAGGGGTAACTCAAGCAACCTTAATTCAGGGGAAAAAATTTTTAGCCCGAAGGCTGTATAAATTTGCATATTGAAGAAATAGGTATTAAATTTGCTTACTTTAATAATTATTAGTAATTGTACGCAAACAAATTTAAATCCTTTCAAAATGAGTGAAAAAAAATTAATTTGGATAAAGCCTGTAGCCAAAATTTATAAAAAAGAAAATATTATTTATAGTGGCCCAACTCCATCATTAGCTGAATCAGGCTTTACTAGTGCTGCTGGTTCATAGCATATAAATATTCCTATATTGAAATAAAATGCCTCAGTCAATAAACTAAAATACTTATGTTGTTTTAGTTTATTGACTGAATCATCTTAATTGGAAATTTTTATTTAAAAAAAGTGAAAAATTATTTTTTCTATTGATATTGCTATGATTACTTTAAAATAAAACCCAAATCTTTTTCTTGCCTTCGTCTTTTTTTCAATTAAAACTAATTAATCTACTATCTTTTCTAAACATTAACTTTCATTTAAGTAAAAAGGAGTATAATTTCTTAACCTTAGTTAACACTGAATTGTAATGTCATTCACTAAATGATGGTATTTTTTCTGTTCTATTTTGATTGCTAACGGAGTGAAAATACTTTTTGCTACCTAACAAAACCAGCCCTCATAGCCACTATGCTAATGAATATTTTAGAGATTTTTTCTATTTAAAAATACGGTAACTAAGGGTAAGAAATTAATAAATCTATTGTAGGTATATTGGGAATGAAAAACTTAGGAGATATACCTTAATACCTAGGGTGTTCATTTTGCTATTAATTACCCGTACCTAATATTGGCGACTGTACACATTGGATGATGAACGGGGTAAAAGATATATTTGAAGAAGATAAGGAGTTGCAAAGTTTATTTACAAGCATGAGCAAACTACGTAGAGAGTTGTTTATGACCAACTTAGCTTTTATGTTGCCTCCTGCTGTACGTTCTAAAGACAAGTTTTGCCAACTGTTCATTGTAACTAAATGGTTAGATGCGATTAATGCTTATCGCTATTACGAAATAGAAGGAGTAAAAGATAAAACAGCTTTTTTGGACCGCACCAACTACTTACAATTACGCTTGCAGACAAATATTAACATACGGGCGGGGTGCAGCAAAATGAACACCCTACCTTAATACCTATTACAATACGAAGTTTGCATACTGGAATTGGAAAAAATTAGAACACCTCTAAGTAGGTAGCTTTTTCCTTTCTTCTTTTGGGTACAAAAGAAAAGGATTATAAAAAATTAACTCAAATAAAATTGTATCAAAAAATAAATTTTGATACAACTTTATTTGATTATGCTTATTTATTAACTTCTAGAAGGAAACAAACCTTGAAGACAAATAATAAATCGTAAAGTTTGATAGGGAAACATATTTTCATGAGCCTGATTCCCTCCTGAATTTGCTAGAGTGATTTCTACACTATTACTTGCCATATTTCCTAAATTGGAAGTGGCTGCCGTATAGGCTATTGCTTCATCTTGAGCAAATACTGCCCCCGTAGCCTCGGCAGTAAGATTAGAATCATCACTACTAATATAGAGTTTTGCATCTGTTGTGATATGTGTATGACTAGGAATTTCTAGTGAATTCAAGGTTACTGTTTCTTGACCTGAACGCTGACCTAAAGGTCGATTGCTGAGACCAGCCCCACGACCATATCCTACAACCATTCTTCCTCTTAAATCTGGCAAAGCAAAGGTTGTTCGACCGTCACCGCCATAAGTTGTGCCCAATAAAGAAAATAAGGATTGGTTTTGGTTAATTGGCATTATTTGGCCGTCACAATTTGCCCAGCTTCGTGGAGCAAAATTTCCTGCAAATATACTTACTTCCGCTAAAGTAGGTTCCATGATTTTATATCTTTTGAGATTCTAAAACAATTTACCTGTTTCATAAATAAGAGAACTTGTTTGAGAATCTATTTTAAAAATTATTTTATACTGATTAGTTTAAATCGATAATAGCTTAGCTTAATAGGATTTTAAGATACTCTGAATCCAAAGTTTAGTAAAATATTAACTTCTTGAAGGATAGACTCCTACTAATGCTATTATATACCTAATTCCTAAATAAGGAGATAGATTATTATGTTCTTGGCTACCACCAGTAGTATTTATTGTCACATTAGCTGTCCCATTCTTCATCTTATTCTTTGATGTACTAGCACCTGGTGCCCAGGATGCGCCATCTGGACTTACTGCGAAGACTTCTCCACCTGCAGCTGAAGTATCAGCTTGGTCTGATGTTGCTTTTGCCACAGAACTAGTTGAGTGTGTGTGGGAAGGTAATTGACTTTGAATTAATTGTACGGTTTGTGCTCCCCCTTTTGAGCCTTGCTGTCGAGTAGTTAGCCCTGCACCATGACCTTGTCCTATTGGAGCTCGACCTCTTAAATCAGGTAAGCCAAAAGTAGTTCGACCGTCACCACCATAGATTGTGCCTACTAAAGAAAATAAAGCGTCATTTTGACTAATAGCCATTAATTGACCGTCACAATATGCAGTTCCTCTAGGAGCAAAGTTTCCTGCGAAACCTCTAACTTCTGCAATAAAATACATTTCCATAATTTATTTATTTTAACTATGCTTTTTTAGCATGGTAATAGTTGAATAATATTTAAGTGTCCGTGCATTTAAATATTAAAATTTATTAAAAATATCATTCTAGCTTCTTGAAGGATAGTTCCCCTGCAAACAGATAATATAATTTAAAACCAAGAATGGAGACATGTTGTTGTGACTTTGGCCACTGCCCGTATTTCCAACTGTCACTTCTAAACTAGCATCATTCAACCCAATATCTGGGGCGCCACTTGTAAATAAGGGAGCTATTTCTATCTCTGGAACATTATTGTCAACAGGACTATTTTGTAATTGCGCAAAACCAGCGGTAAACGCATTAATAGCGCCTGTAGGTGTATGTGTATGAGTAGGCATAGTAGCCGTTACAATCGTATCCGTCTCTGCTCCTCCTTTTTCCCCTTGTCGAATCTCTCGTAATCCAGGTCCTCTACCTGCATGAACAGCGGTTCGTCCTGCCAAATCAGGCAAAGCTGTAGTCGTTCGACCATCTCCTCCATAAATAGTTCCAATTAAGGAAAATAAAGCGGTATTTTGTGCTATAGGTAATAATTGTCCTTGACAATAAGCCCAATTTCTTGGAGCAAAATTACCAGCAAACATTTTGATTTCGGCTGTAGTTCCATCCATAATAATAAAAATTTTATAAGTTATTAAATTGATTGTTTTATTGTCGAATTGTTTCTGACAATTCGATATTCCTATTTATCCTTTTTTACAAGTAATTTCGAGTCCTTCTTCTAACCTTTTGATTTCTTTTTTATCTAATTGATCATTGGGCAGACCGTAAAAATCTTTTAGATTCTCAACATGTGCTTGGGTGATACCATAAAAATTGGATAATTGATTATAATTGCAATAGATGGTTTCCAAGTTTGTCAATGATTTAAGTGATAAAATCGAGGTCAATTGATTGGCATTACAGTAAATGGCTGTTAATTTTTTAAGGTAATAGACCCCTCTAATATCTGTTAGTCGATTAGAATTAACGAATAGACTTTTTACTTCTGATAAGTGTTCTATCCCTGTTAAGTTTTTTAAATCACAATGCGTAACAATTAAAAATTCTAGATTTGTTAATTGTTCGATTCCAGATAGATTCGTCAATTCAAAAGTAATACTTGGGTACATTCCTCTAGGTCCAACTACCCGAATAGTGGGAGAACTAAAGAGGTCCTTAAATTCATCTTCATTAGGCACGTCCGTAACCTCTCCTTTTTGAAAAAAGGATGCATTAAAAGCTTTTTGCCATTGTTCTTCTAAATCATTCCACCAAGCTATTTTTGCTTCGGGAGTAGTTAATTCGGTTACACTAGTAATTGGTGTTAAATCAGGGTAAGGGATTTCTTCTACGCCAGCCTCTGGATTGACAACTAAAAAATTTTTATCTTTTACCTTTTGCATGTCCGCTTCCA
>CAYMSC010000245.1:0-9228 GCA_964392805.1 uncultured Saprospiraceae bacterium | reverse complement strand
GTTACAAAAATAAGCTGAATGTAAAAATTATATTAATTTATATATAGTTTCTAAGGATAATCTGTTTTACCAAAATAAAAAATTTTATATTGCGTTCTTAAACTTATATCGAAACTGATAATATGGTAAACAATACCTAAAAAAGTAGTGTTTATTACAGTATTCGATTTAAGAACTGCATTTAAAACTAAAAAAATATGACGCAAATTGACATTAAGCGAGAGGTTATCTCTGTGCTAAGTGATATGGGTATATCAGAGAGAGCGATAACAGAAAAAGCCAATTTTAGTAAAGATTTAGGCTTAGATTCATTAGATTTTGTAGAAATGGTAATGGAGTTTGAACTAAGATTCAACTTGAGTATACCAACAATAGAAGCAGAAAAAATTTGCACGGTCAAGCATGCAATAGATTATTTGAATGCTGCTTTGCGCAAAGAATCCATTGCTCGTTCTTAACCTACCTTTTTTATATATAGCTAATCTATCGAGGTAAAGTCTATCCAATTTTAGGACTTTACAGAAATACAATAAAAGATAACTTTACCCAGAATCTGGTAAACATTCCTTACAATGTATCTCCTAAAAGTTTTAAGATTTGCGAAAGGCCGCCTTCAATGGACTAAGGTCTAAGTATTAATGTTTGTGGATTATTTCCGAAAACTAAACTAATCTTCCTTTGTATTTGCATTATCTTCTGTCTCATCCCTTTTTTTCTTATCCTCCATTGGTAATTTAAAAGGGTAATATTTCATATAATCTTTTCCATACTTCTTTTTCAAGCGTTGTGCTTCGGTATCTAAAGTTTTTTTAGTGACTTCTTCCGTCGTTAAATCATCATTTACCCATTTTTTGCTTAATTCTTCAAAATAAGTACAGTGGCATTCTGTTCCCATTAAACAATTAGCATGAGATTTATTGGAAAAACAGAGTTCAAAAAAGCCCATATGGAATCTTTTTTGAATGGCTTCTTGCTTAAAATGAGTACGGACGACTTCATATTTAGTCCGAGTAGGAAGGGAAAAAAGGAAAGTAGCATGGTAATTATAAGCTGCCAACATTTTTTTGATGGCCGTATAAAGCACCTCTATTTGTTCGTCGGAAAGTCTATCTGCTGGAGGAAATTGGGACTGTTGGATACCTGTCCATTCTTCCAAAGCGATACGAGGAGCAGTTTTTTCTTCTTCGGTATCAGGAAGCCAATTTTCCAATGCTTCAACGTCCGTTTCACTCAAGGGGTAAGACCAAGTGATTTTTTCGGTAGCGAGGTGTAAATCTCGTAATAATTGTTGTAAATATTTGTCCATAGAAAAAGGTGATGCTTATGAAAAGATTCAACTAGACAAGCGCACAAAAGTTTCTTTTGAGCAGCGAAAAAAAAGATAATTGTCCGTCTTTATTTTCAAAGAGTAATTATTGGAGAAGTGGCTTTTTCAAGATAGGGATAGACCACTTTTGTCAAATAAAGCCCCTGAGGATGAGCAAATACTGGCTTTGTGGTCAGTTTTGGATTTTTTAGTTGTTGCTCAAAATCATTTAAAGTAATTTTTTTCTTACCCACTTTAATTAAATTACCCACCAACATCCGAATCATAGCCCTCAAAAAACGATTGGCAGTGATACTAAAACGAATGCGCGTCTTATCCTCATTAAAGAAGAGTTTAGCCTCCGTTACTTTACACAAAGTATGTGGATATAAATCGGGTTGTTTACAAAAAGAGCGAAAATCTTGATAGTGTGTTAATAATTGAGCTGCCGATTGCATATCGGACAAAGCAGGATTGTCGATTAAGCATAAGGTGCTTAAGTCCGCCAAAAAAGGGTCATCCTTTAGGTGGATATAATAGTCGTAGGTTCTGGAAAGTACATCTAATTGCGCATTCGCCTTGGCAGCTACGGGAATAAATTCATAAACTCGAATATCAGGAGGAAGCATTTTATTGAGTCGAAAGACCGCATCAAAGTCCCAAGACTTATTAATAACCAAATGACAAAAAGACTGGCTGGCATGAACACCCGTATCTGTACGCCCACAAGCATGAACGGTTAATTTTTGTTTAAATAGTTGACTTAGGGCATCTTCAAGAATGGATTGAATACTTAACACATGAGTTTGTCTTTGCCAACCATGATAGTTCGTGCCTTTATACGCTAAATGGAGGAAATATTTCAATACTTACTTTTTTAGGTCATTACTTAGTTGTATGGACCAAGTTACCAAAACTACCTAAGAATCCGACGATTTCTGCTAAAATTAGTTTGCAAGGCATCTTTTTCAGATGGGATTTCTTTTTTAATTGACCCATTTAGATTTTGATGAAATTGGTGGGCAGTATGAATATAGACAAAGTGATTTTCTGTACCCATTTCCTCCATTAATCCAGATTTAAAAAGTAAGTCTCTGACAGGACCAGTAGCCCCACAAATACAAAGTTGAATACCTCGTTTTTTTAAATAATAATAAACTTCTTTGAGGGCATGTAAGCCACTACTATCCAAATCATGAATATTGGTCGCATCTAAATAAAAGTATTGTATTTTTCGGCCTGCTTCTTTTAACAAACGCCGAACCGTATCTTTAAAAAAACTAGCGTTTGCAAAATATAATTGATCATCGAAACGCATAATAAGTTTGCCTTGCTGCGCTTGTGCATTGGGGAATCGTTCAATATTTCTGTAATGGGTTGTATTTGGGATGTTGCCCAAAATAGCGATATGTGGTTTAGAGCTACGATATAAAGAAGCACCCGCAGAGAGTAACACTCCTGTCAAAATACCAATTGGAATACTAATCGCTAAGGTCACCAGAAAAGTAAGGAACATCATCGTGAAATCAGGTCGATGAGTATGCCAGAGGTGAATCGCCTCTTCAATATCGAATAAACTTTTAACCGCCAAGAGAATAATCGCGGCTAAGACTGCCATTGGCAAATAGTAGAAAAGGGGCGTTAGAAAAATAAGGGTTAGCGCAACCACAATAGCAGTAACGATGGAAGCAACAGTTGTTTTTGCTCCTGCATCATGGTTGATTGCCGACCTAGTAAAACTTCCTGACGTAGGCATGGCTTGGGTGAAAGCACCACCGAGTTTAGCGACACCTAGTGCTAATAATTCTTGATTGGGTAAAATCGTATAATTTTGATGTTTTGCACCAATAACTTTAGCAATACTAAGACTTTCTACCACACCAATAATAGTTACGGTCAACACCGTCGGAATTAATTTTTCGATGGTGTGCCAATCAAACTGTGGAAGTTGTAGCGAAGGCAAACCGCTTGGTACCGTACCAACAATACGGAGCCCTTTGGCTTCCAAGTTAAAAAACCAACTAATCAAAACACCTAGAATAACGACAATCAATCCACCTGGAAGACTTCTATTGATAAAACGGAGGGCATATATTAAAAAAATAGTCCCCAGACAAAGCACAAAACTTATCCAATTGAATTGGTCTAAGTGTTGAAAGGCATAGGTCAATTTATCTAGCGAATGGGGGAAGTTCGGAATCTCAAACCCCAATAAATATTTAAGCTGACTAATCCCAATAATAATAGCCGCCGCAGAGGTGAATCCTGCAATGACAGGATGGGAAAGAAAATTCACTAAAAAACCAAGTTTAAATAGGCTTAGCGCAATTTCCATAATGCCAATGAGCAAACCTGCTAGAATGACTAAATTGATATATTCGGCAGTAAGTGGAGTAGCTAATTGGCTAACGCCACCTGCGACTAAAATAGAAGAAACCGCTACTGGTCCAATCGCCAAATGCCGAGAGCTGCCTAAAAGTGCGTAGAGCACTAAAGGAATTAGGCCTGCATACAAACCATAAATTGGTGGCATACCAGCTAAGAGGGCATAGGCCATTCCTTGGGGAACAAGCATAATACCGACCGTAAGTCCCGCAATGAGGTCTTTTTGAAAAATAGTTTTAGAATAATTTCTTAAACTTTTGGTGATGGGAAATATATCGGCCGTTTTCTGCAAGGTTAATGTTCAAATGATCAAGATAATATTGCTTCTTAAAAACTCATTAATGAAAGAATAGTTTCCTATTGGCTTACTAAGTATTATTTTTTAAGTAATACTAAGAGCCGACGAAAAAATAAGTTCCGCATTTTTCAAATGGATTTTTTTGTAATGGGTTGAAAACCTATGATAAAAACATTCAATTGAAAAATCAAATGCGGAAGTTATTTTTTCGTTATTACTAAGGTTCAAAAGTAGGAAAGATAATTGGCTTTTCTTCTATGGGGCTATCTCAGGAGAAAAGGGTTTTCTTATAAAATTTATTTTGAACCACAAAAGGAACAAAGAACACAAAAGTTGGCCACAAAAGAGTTGTTTTAAAAGTCTTTTGTGTCTCGATTTTTTATCGGGATTATTCACTTTTGATTCTTTTGTGGTTCAAAACCTTTATTTTATTTCTCTACCGTACACTTTTTGAAAACGGCGGCTATGGCGACTAAAACAAGGGGTTTGGGGTGAGTAAATCTTGATTTTTTATTGAAAAATCAAGATTTACTCACCCCAAAAGACTTCTTATTCGCACGTAGCATGAAGAAGTGCCAACTTCTGAACCCGAAGGGATGGGCTGCCAAGTGCGTGATTCAGTAAAAAGTGTAGGGTAATGAATATTTTATTAACTTTTTTTTTATAAGAAAACCCTAATCAGGAGAATGTGGAATAAAAAAGCGGCAACAGTTGGGTTGCCACTTTTATATCCTTTTGGTAATTTTTATTATTTTTTGAGGGAAACATCTACTTTTACTATGTCGACTTTTTCGGCTAAAACAACTTCATTCCTACTAGTATAAAAAGTATCTAAATAATTAATTATTTCCACTTTTGTCTCCTTATCAAGAAGATTAAAATTTTTAACGGTATCTAGCAAAACTTGTCGTTTAGTTTTAAAGAATGCCATTGTAGCATTTAAATTTTTAGCATCTTCCTCAAATCCAATAAAGACTCTGTCCTTTACTGAGGCTATACCAAAATTAGGATTAGGAATGGCATAAGGAGCATCTACTATACCTGCAAAATCAAAATCATAGGGAACAGGGACTACCTTATTATTTTTAATGAGATATTTTACATTTCTACCAACGCTAAGGTCCCAATCAGCATTTCCAATCATGTATTGAAAAATAGAAGTAATTTTTATTAGCCCATCATGAAAAGTATCTCTTGGAAGATTTAGGTGGTTGTCAATCTTTGCCGTAGCTTCAATTCGATTTCTTAACTCCGCAGTATCTTCAATTAAAAAAGCCCAATGCTTGGTTTTTTTACCAGTATTGACATCTAAATAATTGATTTTTAATAATTGAACCTTAAAGCTAAATTCTGTTATTTCATTGTATAATTTATAGGCTAAATATTCTTTTTTTAATAAAGCTTTAGCTTCGGATTTATTGCGTACACAGTGGGTGACCATTTTCATGTCATCAAATTTCGCTAAACCAGCTGCTTTTAAATCTTTCTTTTTAAATTCTATTTTTAAAGGAGACATTTCGCATTTCATACGGCGGAAATTCCCTCGATTTTTAAGTTTAACATTCCATGTTTGCTCAATGCCTTGCTCATCCTGAAAAGTTAAGACCGCTTTATGACTATCAGCACTCCTTCTGGAAGCATCAATAGCTGCAAAATCCGCTTCAAGCGTCACGGAAAGTACTTCTTGATAGTTCATTACATCAAAGATGCTTTTTTGAGCGATTGCAGTTTGTCCAAATAGATTAATGGCAAAAAGGACAATAAAGAAAATAGGATGTTTGTGTTTCAAATTATAAAATTTCATTACGAGATGATTTACTTTGAAAATGTATGGAAGTACACGTTTATTTAAAATTATTTTGTAGCGAACGAATTCGTTCAACTATTCTATCTGACAAAACAAATATTCACTAAAAAAACGCATAAAAGCTAGGCTTATTGTAAATTTAACACTAAGTTAAGTTTAGTATAAAATTTTGTAGAAGATGATTATGTTTTGTAAATAGATTTAATAAATTGGAAAATAGGAGAAAAACTAAATAATATTTCGTGAAGCTTTTAAGTAAAATAATTTAATGTCAAAAAGAAAAATGATATAAAAACCGGTTGAAAAAGAAAAATTATTAAAATTTTAACCTTATTTTTTTATTGTTAACAAAAGAGTCCTCATTTTTTGTAAAAACACTATAGTAAGTAACGACGAAATAATAAGTGGGATGCAGAGACCGCCCAAATGGCGGAGTTATTGTTTTGCCGTTACTAAGATAAAATCATGGCAATTTTAGTAGTAGGTAAAAGGTAGGGGGATTGGTTTTATAATAAAAGAGAAAAAATCAAAATCAACTTCAACAACAAACGAGAAAAATAAAATGCCCATTAATGCTCAAATTTAATTTTGAGCGTTTGGCGAGAAATTTGAATTTGAATTTGAGATTGAGGTTGGAATTGAATTTGAGATTAAAATTTTTAGAACCAATCACCCCTGGATAAAAGAGTAGGATATAGTTTCATTCCCTTTTAAAGAATTGAAACAATGTAAGCAAAGGAGGGTATTTAAATAAGCAACTGGAGCAATTTTGGCTAAATTCACAATAAAGTCATATTTTTTTTAACTTGGTGGCAAAATTAAATTACTAAACCTTCAATAATGAATAGAGAATATACTAACCTCAAAAAAAAAGTTACCAATTATCAAGAAGTTTTAATGAATACTCGTGCTTATCGTACGGTGTGGAAGGAGAAGTTAAAAGATAAAATAGTCGAACAATTGACGACGATAAGTAAAGAGGTAGAATTAGATGCGAAAATCGAGGTAAAATCTGAACTTGAAAATTTAGAAGCGATTGTGTTTTCATTGGGCACCGTTAAAAGTGGAATGTATCAAGAAGTCAATGATTCCATCAAACGTCACATGATTAAGCAGATGGGGTCTTTAATCTATCAGCAACTGTTTAATGGAAAAGTAATAGTGATTATTAATTACCCTTTTATCGAAGGATATGGTCAACCTCAACCACCAAAGACCATTGCCATTTACCGACCAGAAGAATTAAAAGAACCATTTTTTGTTCGTCACTTAGAAGAGTTTATTACAGAAGTATACAATTGGGAAGATTATGACGACAATGAGAAGCCAGGGGCAGAACGAGACCAGAAAATTGGGTTTAAATTGAATTTTGAGAAGGATAAGAAGTAGGTTTGGAATGAATTAAAATTAAAATAGACTTGTTACCCTTTGAAAATAGTCATATGAAATTTAGATTTTTTCGATAGTTTTCTTTAAAAAATTCTTGAATAGTCCTTCTATTGAAGCATTTTTTAGGGAAAAATAGCGGAAAAAGATATTTTCAGATGGCTGTAATTTAAAGGGTAACAAGTCTAATGACAATTAAAATTAAAAACACTACTGACAATCAACAAGTTTCAATTTTAAAATGTAAAGTTATTTTTGAACCGTTCCTTTATCATAAATACTCAAAAAATTAAGTAATACGGATTAATTAGGCTGTGTTACTTATTATGGGTTTCTAACAAATAGTTAGCGCCTCAGAAAAAAATTGATAATTATCCGTGTCCCTTTAATAATCCATAGTATTAATTTCTACCACGGATTATTAAAGGGGCCCGGATATTAACTTGATGCCTGATTATCTAGTATCGTAAAAAAAAACGATAATAACATGAACCCGCCCACCTCACCTCAAAAATTTGTTCTTGCGGATTTCCTTCCCCATCCAAATAACCTTGGATGACTTGTACTCGGTCTAAATTTGCCCCTTCGGAATCTTTTACAGCTTGGATGATAAAGGACGGCGAATTGCCAACAATATCAACCTTTGTGAATAAAGTATTAAATATCTTGAAACATTCTCACATAATCCACCCTCATAGTTTGTGGAAACTGAGTAGTTGCATCAGGGTTCCCTGGCCAATTACCTCCAACAGCTACATTGAAAATAAAGAAAAAGTCTTCTTGAAATTCGGGTATTCCACTGATATTAATGGCATGGTACTGCACATCATCCAAGAACCATCGGATAAACTGCTGGTCCCAAGTAATTGTAAATACATGAAATTCGTCGGCAAAAATACCAGAACTCAAAGAAGTATTACCACCAAAAGAAGCAACACCATTCTCTTCCCAATGAACTGTACCATGTGTTTTAGCAGGTTCATGACCTACTAATTCCATAATATCTATTTCTCCACACTCCGGCCATCCTACCGTAGGGAAATTTGAACCAAGCATCCACAATGCAGGCCAAATGCCTTGTCCCTGTGGAAGTCTTGCTCGAATATCAATTCGACCATATTTGAAAGACTGTTTTCCTTGCGTTGTAATTCGAGCAGAGGTGAAGCCAGTTCCTGCTCTTTTAGCTTCTATGGTTAATAATCCATTCGCTACTTTAGCATTATTTGTACCCGATACATAATTCTGCAATTCGTTATTCCCCCATCCATGGTCGCCTGTTTCAAAATTCCAATCAGATGTATTAAGGGAATTTCCTGCAAATTCATCTTGCCAAACTAAAGTCAGCCCCGCATAATTATCTGGAGTAGTAAAACCATTCAAATTAACATCGTCATTCTGAATGGTACCAAATCCAGTATTTTTATCAATATCTGCATTTATAGCATTACTGATGGTTACCTCAAATTGTTCATCTTGTTCTTCCTCATCGTCGGGTAGAATGGTCACTTCAATCGTCGTTTCTCTCGCTCCTGCCGCTATAGTAGCTGTTCCATTAATCGTTTCGTAATCTTGACCCGCAGTAGCATTTCCACCGCTTGTCGCATAATCTACCGAAACGGCTACAGAAGTTGCTTCACTTAGCGAAATAGCAAATACTATTGTATTTGTACCGCTATTGCCTTCCTCATTTACTGCATTCCCAATAGAAACTGTTGGTGTTATAACCGCTTCGTCTCCGCAAGAAGTACTAAATAAAAGCAATCCTAAAAATAATCCTAAAAGCCCTAATCGATTCATATGTCTAAATTTTAGTATTAGATATTTACAACAATTAATCATCTGCATTTGACAATAAAATAGGTAAATAAATTAAATTAAATTATTCTTTATCTCTGGTAACGATAAAAAGGAGTGAGTATTTCATGATAAGCGATTTTTCGTTTTGAAAACCGTTTTAAATTAGGTTGGGATTTGAATATCCACAATATTTTTCAAAAAGAGCTGTCTTCCTTTCTAATTTTCAGCCGACCAAGTGTGTATTAAACT